>NZ_JBILQX010000023.1:0-32699 GCF_044372965.1 Elstera sp.
GCCCAGCGCATCGGAGAGCCCCGGAAGTTGTCCTTCAATCGCCGTCACGGATTCAGCCAAAGCGCGAATTTCGGCAAGCGAGGTATCAATCGTATGGCGCGAGTCAGCCATATTCTGCCGGGCCAATTGCGCTTGGCTATGGGCCTTCAGGCTAGCGCCAGAAACCGCGCGATTCTTCTCGGTCAAATCCGCAAACACGCGCCGAAAGGCTTGGCACGTTTCTGAATCTTGCCGAACTTGCGTTGCGACTTGGTCGATATTGGCGCTGATATCGGTAATCTCAATCCCGAGATTTCCCGATAGCCGCGCGACCTGCGCAAACGCCTGGCGCAGGTCGTGCTCCTGATCCGTCATGGCCTACCCCGTTTCCCCCTGCAACGTGGGCGCGAGATTACATCCCCGCCCCTGGGCCATTTTCCGGCCTCTGCGTTCAGATTGATCAAGGTAGTAAAAGGCGCAAAGCTTGCCTGTGTGACACGAGGTCGCAAGCCACAAAATAAACCGGGCTGCACAAAGCAGCCCGGGGAGTAAGTTTTCGTATTTTGGTTCATCTAGAGCGCCGCGAAACTTGCGCCTTGCTTCGCAATGCAACGGTAGAGCCCGCGCTCATTCGGCAGCGGTTCGAACTTATCGGTAATGCCCAAGACCGTTTCCGCCCCGCCCAGATACAGCACACCATCTTCTGGCATGATTGTGCGCAGGCGATTGAGCACTTCGGTTTTCGTTGGCTGATCGAAATAAATCAGCACGTTGCGGCAAAACACAATATCGAAATGCCCCAAACCGCGCGGATCGGAGAGAAGGTTGAACTCCCGATAATCAACCGCCGAGCGAATTTCGTTCGAAAGCTGCCACTTATCTTCGATCTGCTTGAAATATTTCATCAGATACTGAATGGGCAACCCCCGCTGAACTTCGAACTGGGTGTAAAGCCCAGCCCGCGCCCGATCCAGCATTTCTGCGCTAATGTCGGTCGCGACGATTTCAAAGCGCCAGCCCGCGAGCCGCGCGCCTTCTTCCTTCAAAATCATCGCCAAGGAATAGGGCTCTTGACCCGACGAGCAGGCCGCGCACCAAATCCGCACCGTCTTTCGCGCCGCACGCGATTCCAGCACCGCCGGAAGCACAACGCGCTTAAACTGATCAAACGGTTTCGTATCGCGGAAAAACAAAGTTTCGTTGGTGGTCATCGCTTCGGTGATGGCGCGCAACTTCGCCTCATCCGGTCCGCGATGAACCGAGGTCACAAACTCATCCACCGACTTATGCCCGAACTTGCGGGCAACGGGCAGCAAACGGCTTTCAACCAAATAGGCTTTATCTTCGGTCAACACCAAGCCGGAGCGCTGGCGAACCGTTCGACTGATGAACTCGAACTCGTCCGGTTTCATGCTACCGACCTCAGCGCGATTTTGTGGATAAAAGGACCAATTTCCGGCAAGGGCAGAATGGCGCTGCACAGGCCAGCGTAAGCGACGGCGCCGGGCATACCCCAAACGACGCTGCTCGCCTCGTCTTGGCCAATGACCAAACCGCCCTGCTGAACCACCGTTTGCGCCCCCAGCATACCGTCTTGCCCCATCCCGGTCAGGATGATGACCAGCAGCTTACGGCCATAAATGGCCGAAAGGCTCCGCAGCATGGGATCGACCGCCGGGCGGCAGAAGTTTTCCGGCGGCGTCTTCTGAACGCGCAGCACGCGCTGCGCGCCATTGGCTTCCACCGTCATATGAAAATCACCGGGCGCGACATAAATATGCCCCGCCTGCACCGGGTCGCCATCGCGCGCTTCCACACACGGCCGCTCCGTGACCCGCGCCAAATGCTCCGCAAGGATCGTCGTAAACGTCGCAGGCATATGCTGGGTGATGAGGATCGGCTGGCGTAGGTTTTTCGGCAAATTACCGAGCACAGAGAACAGCGCCTGCGGCCCGCCGGTCGATGAGCCGATCGCGATGATATCCGGCGTATCATTCGTCATCGGGCGCAGGGTGATCGGCCCGCTGCGGTTGACGCGAACCGTCGAGGTCCGCTCACCGGCCGTTAGCGTGCCGTCGGTATTGGTGAAGCGCTTCGGGATATCCGGCATTTCAAGGCGCGGCGACCGTGACGGCCCGGCCAAAGCCTTGATCTTGGCGATCAACTCGTCGCGAAACGCCTGGGCCGAGGTCAATTCCGACGTGGTCGACGGCTTGGTCACGTAATCCTTGGCCCCGTCGCGCAGCGCGCGCAGGCTAACCTCGGCATTCTTCCGGGTCAGGGTGGAAGCCATGATGATTGGCACCGACGGTGCGGCTTCTTGCAGAAGCGGCAAGGCCGTGAGCCCATCCATCACCGGCATTTCGATATCCAGAATGATAATATCGACCTGTTGGCGTTTCAGCGCGTTCAACGCCATCTTGCCGTCACCAACCGAGGCGACGACCTGCAGTTCAGGGTCCGATTCCAAGGCCCGGGTGAAGAGCCCGCGAATAACGGCGCTATCATCAACCAGCATCACGCGGATAACGCCATCGCCGCCCTTGGGCGGCGTGTCCGAGCGGGCAGACCCGAGATTTCGGCTATTTGTGCCGGAAATCATCAAAGAATACCTACCTGGCTAAACTTACTTTGAATAATTTCGGCGTCGAACGGTTTCATAATATACTCATCCGCCCCCGACCCCATGGCTTCCATGATATGGGCGAGGTCATTTTCGGTCGTGCAGAACACAACTTTCGGGGCATCGCCACCTGGGTAAGCGCGCAGCTCCCGCAGGAATTCGATCCCATTCATGACGGGCATATTCCAATCCAGCAGGATCACGTCTGGCATGGCTTTTTGACAGGCTTCCATGGCCTTTTTGCCGTCCTCTGCCTCCGAGGTCTCGAAACCGAGTTCCTGCAGAATCTTCTTGGCCACCATGCGGACGACCCGCGAGTCGTCGACGATGAGGCAAGATTTCATTGGCCCTACTCCACTCTCTGGGATGACGTTACGGCTTCTTATACCCTATTCCAGGGGGAGGCGAGAAACTCTTCCCGCCTTTAGGCCGCTTCATTCCGTGTAAAATCTAATAGACGGTTAACGTCTAAGATTACCAGCAATTGATCTTGCAGGCGATAAATCCCAAGCGAAATATCGCGCCAGCGCGGATCGAGCGTCGCCGGGTTGCGCTCAAACTCCGCCGACGACAGGGTGAGCACTTCACCCACACCATCGACCATGAGACTGTAGAACTCGCCGGAATGCTCTACGACGACGCTCATCCCATCCATATTGGCGGGGCGCTTCGGCAGGCCTAAGCGCAAACGCACGTCGATAGCAGTGACAATGCGACCGCGCAAATTGAGCGAGCCCGCAACTTCGGCCGGGGCCAAAGGAATGCGGGTAATGCGCTGCGGCCCCAGAACATCGTGAACGATCAAAACAGGAATACCAAACATCTGCCCATCGATGGTGATGGACACATACTGGCGTTGTTCGTCAGCGGTGAAACCCTGGCGGGCGACGTTCCGCTTTCCAGAAGCAACCAGTTCGCTCATGCCACCTTCTCCGTATTCAGCAGTTGGTTCAGCGTATGGATCAATGCGTCGCGATCAAACTTCGGCACATAGTCCAAAAAGCCCACTTCGCGCGCCCGCTCTAAATCCTGCGGAGCAGTGTGGCTGGACAGGGCCACCATCGGCGTGCCCGCCCACTTGGTCGCCGCAATCGCGCGGGCAAATTCGAACCCGTTCATCCCCGGCATTTCAATGTCACTGACAATGACATCGAAGGTTCCACTGCTTTCCACCATGGTTAACGCGTCGTCGGCGCTATCGGCGGAGGTGACAGAGAAACCGTTCACCGAGAGGATCGGGATCAGCAGATTGCGGAAGAACGGGCTATCGTCGACCAACAAAATGCGTTTGGCCTTGGTGCGCCCGTCAAACAGCTTATCGCGGCCCGCATGGAACCAATCGCCGAAAGCTTGCAGCAGGAAGTGCCCGGTATCGATCACATCCGTCGCCCGGCCCGCGATAATCGCCGAGCCTATGAAACCGGGGCGATCCGCCGCGAGTTCCACCGCCAAACGATCTTCGACGATATCGATGATTTCATCGACGACCAGACCCATCGAATGTTCGCCATCGGCAAACACCAGCACCGGCTGGCGGCCCGTGCGCTGCAACTTCATGCCCGGAACAATCGGGATCAGCGGCATCAGCTTATCGCGATACTGCACCATTGGCCGGTCGTGGCTGAATTCGACGGTTTCGAGGTCAATTTCTTCCAAACGCGCCACCAAGGACAGCGGCACGGCCTTAGGCCCGCCATCACCCGCCCGGAAGATGAGCAGCGTCGTACGCTCGTGATCGTGGGTGTCACGCGCAGCGGCGGCATCGATTTGGGCGTTTTCGCTCACCGTCATTTCGCCCGTCGAGGCGGCAATACCGTTCGGATCGAGGATCATGATAACCGACCCATCGCCTAGGATGGTATTGCCCGAGAACAGCGACAGGTGGCGCAAAATCGGCGCGACCGGCTTCACCACGATTTCTTCGGTATCGAACACCCGGTCGACCATGATGCCGAAATTGTAGGTGCCAACCTGGGCGACAATGATGAAGCTTTCCGTCGTCGTATCGCCTTCCCGCCGGTCGAGACGCAGCAGACGCTCCAGGCTCACAAGCGGCAGCAGGCGGTTGCGCAAGCGCAAGACCGGCGTGCCATGGATACGCTCAATGCGATGCTCTGAATCGGCACTGGCGCGGACCAGTTCGACCACGCTGATTTGCGGAATGGCAAAGCGTTCGCCACAGCTTTCCACAATCAGCGCCGAGACGATGGCAAGTGTCAGCGGGATCTTGATAACGAAGGTCGAGCCGCGCCCAAACTTCGATTTCAACTCGATGGTGCCACCGATTTTTTCGATATTGGTGCGCACAACGTCCATACCCACGCCGCGCCCCGAAACGGCCGTAACCGCTGCCGCCGTGGAGAAACCCGGCTTGAAGATGAACTGATAGATCTGCGCATCGGCCATACCTTCCAATTCGGACTCGCTGGCGAGGCCGTTCTGAATGATCTTGGCTTTGATCTTCTCGGTATTGAGGCCGCGCCCATCGTCGGAAATCTCGATGAGGATATGCCCGCCTTCGTGATAGGCGTTCAGCGTGATCCGGCCCGTTTCGGCCTTGCCCGCGCGTTGGCGCTCGTCCGGCGTTTCCAACCCATGATCGGCGGAATTGCGCACCATGTGCGTGAGCGGATCTTTGATGAGTTCCAGCACTTGCCGGTCGAGTTCCGTTTCGGCCCCGATCATTTGCAGGTCGATCTTCTTGCCCAGTTCGAGCGAGAGATCGCGCACCATGCGCGGCAGCTTGGCCCAGGCATTGCCGATGGGCTGCATGCGCGTCTTCATCACGCCTTCTTGCAGTTCGGACGTAACATGCGAGAGGCGCTGCAGGGGAACGGCGAACTCGCTATCCTTATACCGGCGAACGATCTGGAGAAGCTGATTGCGCGTCAGCACCAGTTCGGAAACCATCGTCATCAGGTTTTCGAGAAGATCGACGGAAACGCGGATCGTCTGAGCCGCTACCGCCGAATCCTTGATGGCCTCAACCGATTGGGCAGCTGCCGCTGCCGGACGGGCGGCTTCATGCTCTTCGGGGACTTCCGCTGGCGGTTGCGGCGCTTCAACCCGGGCAACTTCGCGCTTGGGCTCAGCCGGGGGCGGCGGGGCAGCGGGAACTGGTGCTGGGGCAGTCGGAACGGGGGCGCTCGCCACAGGGGCCGGGGGCGGCGGTGGGGGCGGTGCTACAGCGACCGGCGGGGCGAGCGGAGCCGCCGAGGCGACCGCTGTGACACCGGCGACTTCATCGGCTGACGCGCCGCCAGCAACGGCGTTCAGCTTCGCAATGAGGATCGAATCATCGCCAGGCGGCTCGGCTTCGGTCGCTTCCAGCACCGCCAGAATGCCTTTGATGCAATCGAGCGACTGGAGGATGAGGGAAACCGTCCCTGCCGAGACGATCAACTCGCCATCGCGCACGCGGCCCAGTACGTTTTCGGCGGCGTGAGCAACACTTTCGAGGCGCGGCAGCCCTAAGAAACCGCACGTCCCTTTAATCGTATGCACCAGCCGGAAAATATTGCTGAGCAGATTAGGATCGTTGGGGTTCTGTTCGAGCTTTACGAGCTCCACATCCAGCACCGATAGATTTTCCGCCGTCTCGGTCAGAAACTCACTGAGCAAATCATCCATTCGGAATCCCCCGGTCTACGTCCCTGTTTAGACACCCTAGCGCTGGGTGTCGTCCTTTGACCCAACTGCCTACATTTCTTGAACCACCGCAGCCGAAAGGGCAAGCGAGCAGTTGCACAAGTTGGTCCATCATGCCCATCAAATCTATCAGGGAAATGACAGAATGGGCAATCTACCAGCAATCCTGACGAGTTCGGTCGAGGGTTGCGACACCGTGAGCGGCACGCCGAGTGCCCGACCGAGCAAAGAGGCAAAGCCCGCCGCCACGGTCCGGTGATCGAGCGACGCGCGCGTGCGCCCCGCCAGCAGCTCCGGCAGAATCTCCGGCACGCGCAAATTTTGCCCGGTCGCATCGATCTCGAAGGGCGCGCCGACATCGCTCACGTCCATCTTCACCGAGATTTGACCGCCGCGCGTCAAGGTCGTCGCCACCGCCAGAACGGCATTCAGCAGCAGTTGCAGCGCGCCGGGAGCATAATCCACCGCTTCGGCGGTAGGATCGCTCGGCCAATGCAGGTCGATGCGGGTTTCGCCCGCGAAATACTCCACCAGCACTTGGCGCACGTCGGCAAGGCGCGTGTCGCTGCTGGCCCCGGCCCGACCCCAGGCGAGCCGGAAGCATTGCAGCTTCGCCGCCGCCGCCTGCCCGCTCTGGGCAATGAGGTCGAAAGCTTCGCTATCCGGGGTCGATCCAAGTTCCTCGATCAACTCAACCCCATTGTTAACCGCACCAATCGGGCTCACGAGATCGTGGCAGAGTTGGCTGACAACCAAATGGAGAAACGAGAGATCCATCGTGACCGACGGAAGGGATGTGTGGATGGTATCCATGGTGGGGACACTTCTTTCTCTGGCAATGGCAGACCAGATTTCAAATCAAAGCTTTAGCTTGCATCAAGCCACTTTAGGTTTGAAGATTCCCTTAACATGTACCGGATTTCACAGCGAGAAGCATCATGAGCGCGATTCCAAGCCTTCTGACCCCTGGCTGCAGGGTGCGCCACCCGGCCTGTCCGGATTGGGGACTGGGGCAGGTTCAATCGGTCGTCGGCGACCGCGTGACGGTCAATTTCGAGGAACGCGGTAAAGTTGTGCTGAACCTTTCGGTGATCGATCTTGATTTGGTCGATACCGACGATTGTTGAACAGGCCATAAAAAAACCCCCGCCGGAATGACCCGACGGGGGCTTTAGACTCTAGCGCGATGGGGGGATTAGAAATCCATCCCGCCCATGCCGCCCATACCGCCGCCACCACCGGGCATCGGTGCGTCTTTTTTCGGCAGTTCGGCGACCATGGCTTCGGTCGTGATCAGCAGCGAGGCCACCGAAGCGGCGTCTTGCAGGGCCGAACGAACCACCTTCACCGGATCGATGATGCCAGACTTCACCATATCGGCATAAACGCCCTTCTGAGCGTCATAACCATAGTTGAAGTCGTTCGACTCCAGCAGCTTGCCCGAGATCACGGCGCCATCGACACCGGCGTTTTCGGCAATCTGCTTCACCGGGGCGGTCAGGGCCTTGCGGACGATGTCCACACCGACGCGCTGATCGTCATTTTCCGGCTTCAGGCCTTCAAGCGCCTTGGTGGCATAGAGCAGAGCGACGCCGCCGCCTGCAATCACGCCTTCTTCCACGGCCGCGCGGGTTGCATGCATCGCGTCATCAACGCGATCTTTACGTTCCTTCACTTCGATTTCCGTCGAGCCGCCGACGCGGATCACGGCAACGCCGCCGGCGAGCTTCGCCAGACGTTCTTGCAGCTTTTCGCGGTCGTAGTCCGACGAGGTTTCTTCGATCTGGGCCTTAATCTGCGCGATACGGGCTTCGATGTCCGAACGCTGACCGGCACCATCAACGATGGTGGTTTCGTCCTTCGTGATCGTCACCTTCTTGGCGGTGCCGAGCATGTCGAGCGTCACGTTTTCAAGCTTAATGCCGAGGTCTTCAGAAACGACCTGACCGCCCGTGAGGATGGCCATATCTTCCATCATCGCCTTACGACGATCACCGAAGCCCGGTGCCTTCACGGCAGCGATCTTCAGGCCACCGCGCAGCTTGTTGACCACGAGGGTCGCCAGCGCTTCGCCTTCAACATCTTCCGCAATGATGAGCAGCGGACGGCCCGACTGCACCACCGTTTCGAGAACCGGCAGCATGGCCTGAAGGCCCGACAGCTTCTTTTCGAAGAAAAGGATGTAGGGGCTTTCCAGCTCGGCCTGCATCTTTTCGGCGTTGGTCACGAAATACGGCGAGATATAGCCGCGATCGAACTGCATGCCTTCGACAACGTCGAGTTCCGTTTCGATGCCCTTGGCTTCTTCAACGGTGATGACGCCTTCGTTGCCAACTTTTTCCATGGCGCGGGCGATCATTTCGCCGATTTCACGCTCGCCATTGGCCGAAATCGTACCGACCTGCGCCACTTCTTCGTTGGTCGAAACCTTCTTGGACCGGCTCTTCAGGTCCGCAATCACGGCGGACACGGCGAGGTCGATACCGCGCTTCAGATCCATCGGATTGAGACCGGCGGCAACCGCCTTCACGCCTTCACGAACGATGGCTTGCGCCAGCACGGTCGCGGTGGTCGTGCCGTCACCGGCGCGATCAGCGGTCTTCAGGGCAACTTCGCGCAGCATCTGCGCGCCCATATTTTCGAACTTATCCGAGAGTTCGATTTCTTTTGCGACCGACACGCCGTCCTTCGTGATGCGCGGGGCACCGAAGGATTTTTCGATGACGACGTTGCGGCCCTTCGGACCCAGCGTGACCTTTACGGCATCGGCGAGGATATCCACACCGCGCAGCATTTTCGTGCGCGCATCGGTGGAGAATTTTACTTCTTTAGCAGCCATTATTTTACTCTCCTAAAATCGGGGAAGCGGTTAGGCGCGTTACGCAGCCAGGACGCCGAGAATGTCGGATTCCTTCATGATCAGCAGCTCTTCGCTACCGATCTTCACTTCCGAGCCCGACCATTTGCCGAACAGAACCCGGTCGCCGACCTTAACGTCGAGTGCGACCAGTTCGCCCTTTTCGTTGCGCGCGCCCGAACCAACAGCGACGATTTCGCCCTGCTGCGGCTTTTCCTTGGCGGTATCGGGGATGATGATCCCCCCGGCGGTCTTAGCTTCCTGCTCGATACGACGCACTAGAACGCGATCATGCAACGGACGGAACGACATGCGATCTCCTCCTTCAAGGGACGGATGATGGGACCAAGGGGAGCCTTTGTTAGCACTCACCCTCAGCGAGTGCCACGAGAGATAAGCCCATCGCCGTCCCGTTTCAAGAGGCTCGATAGTGCGCCGAAGCAAGTTTGTGGATCAGGCCCGCTCCAACGCAGCGATCATATGGTCGCGCAACCGCAGGGCGGGGCGCGATGGATCGGGCGCGGTGATCAGGGCTATTTCGGTCTCGGCCAGACGCGGCAAATCCGCCGCACTCTCCAAGTGGATCAGCCCACGCGGCACCATATCGCGCGGCAACACAGTGATTCCAAGCCCCGCCCGCACGGCGGCAAGGGTTCCGGCCAGGGATTCGCACGTATACGCTAGCCGCCACGCCCGCCCCGACTCCCCCAAAGCCGCCAGCGCCCGCCGCCGATAAACGCAAGGATGGGGCGAGAGCGCAAGCGGCAGCGGCCCTGACCGGCGCGGCAAATCGGCGTCACCCGTAACCCACACCAGGGGTTCACGCCACACGGGAACGCCGCCCGCATCTCCTGCCGGTTCGCGCTTGATCAAGGCTAAATCGAACTCGCCACGCCCCAAGCGATCCAGCAGGTTCAGGGTGAGGTCGCAGGTAATTTCCAGCGCGACCTGCGGATGCGAGCGGGCGAAATCGGCCAGCACTTGCGGCAGATGGGCCGTGGCGAAATCCTCCGGCGTCCCTAAACGCACGGTCCCTTGCAAATCACCATCGCGTAGGGCCGCGAGCGCCTCCTCCTGCAACGCCAGCAACCGGCGCGCATAGGTCAGCACAATCTCACCCCGCGCCGTCAGCCGCACCGCCGTCCCGGCCCCGCGCTCCAGCAGCTTATCGCCGACCGCCGTTTCCAACCGTTTGATCTGCATCGACAGGGTGGATTGATTGCGCCGCAGCCGTTCGGCCGCGCGGGTGAAGTTGCCCGTCTCTACCACAGCGCGGAAAGCGGCCAGCAAATCGGGATCGAGGGGATGCGTTATTATCATAATTTTTGATGATAACCTTCAATACTATCAATTTCATTAAATAAAGTGATCAGGGCAGGATGGGCTCAACAAACGCTCAGCCCAGGAGAGCCACCATGGACGGATCCCCGCTTTTCACTCCGACGCTCCAGGCCGATACCGCCGCGCCGCTGCCGGTAACGATTGCCCCCGGCGACGGTATCGGCCCGGAGATTATGCAGGCAACGCTCACCATTCTCGCCGCTGCCGGAGCCCAAATTGCGCCGGAAGTGGTGACGATTGGCGAACGCTCCTATCTTGCGGGGGAGCCGACTGGCATCGGCGCGGACGCCTGGGACAGCCTCGCGCGGACCAAACTTCTGCTGAAAGGCCCGATCACCACGCCCCAGGGCGGCGGGTACAAGAGCGTGAACGTCACCTTGCGGAAAACCCTGGGCCTCTTCGCCAATATTCGCCCCTGCCGGGCGCTGCATCCGGTGGTTCCAACCAAGCACCCGGATTTGGACGTCATCATCATTCGGGAGAATGAAGAGGACCTTTACGCCGGGATCGAACACCAGCAGACCGACGAGGTGGTGCAATGCCTCAAGCTCATCAGCCGCCCCGGCACTGAGAGGATCGTGCGCTATGGGTTCGAAGTCGCGGCGGCAGCAGGGATCGATAAAGTCTCCTGCTTCACCAAAGACAATATTATGAAGCTGACCGATGGGCTGTTTCACCGGGTCTTCGACGAGGTTTCGGCCCAATACCCCGCCATCAAAACCGAGCATTTGATCGTCGATATTGGGGCGGCGCGGTTGGCCGATCAGCCGGGGCGGTTCAAGCTCGTGATCCTGCCGAACCTCTACGGCGATATTCTGTCGGATGTCGCCGCCGAAATTGCAGGATCGGTTGGGCTTGCGGGCTCCGCCAATATCGGCAGTCACGGCGCCTTGTTCGAGGCGATCCACGGCTCAGCCCCGGATATCGCCGGGCAGGATAGCGCCAACCCCTCCGGCTTACTGTGCGCGGCAATCATGATGCTGGCGCAAAACGGACAAGCGCCGGTCGCGGCGCGCATCGAAGCCGCGTGGCTGCGGACGCTGGAAGACGGTATCCATACGCTCGATATTTTCGCCGCCGACCGCTCGAAAGCTTGCGTCGGCACCCAAGGGTTTGCCGAAGCCGTCATCGCCCGGTTGGGCCAACAGCCCCGGCAGTTCGACCTGCGCTTGAGTCACCCGCTCCCCACCGTGCCGCCGTCGCCCACCCGGCAACCGAAGGCCGAAAAAACGATGGATGGGGTCGATCTCTTCCTGCATTGGTCCGGCGGCACACCCGATGACCTAGCCGACGCCGTGCAAACAATTGCCCAAGCCGCGCCGGGGCTTCGCCTAGCCGTCATCACCAATCGGGGGGTGAAAGTCTGGCCGAAGGGACGGGACGAGACCTTCTGCACCGATCATTGGCGCTGCCGGTTTATGGCCGCGCCGGGCGTCACCGTCTCACCCGCGCTGGTGCCGGGCCTTCTGCAGGCGCTCGCCAAGGCCGGGCTGCCCGCGATTAAAATGGAAATGCTGTTCCGCTTTGATGGGACCCCCGGCTACACCGCCGCGCAAGGCCAGTAAATACTCAATAGCAGCACTCACTTAGAGTGGTTGCTAACACATTGGTATAACACAGATTTTTGATGAATCCGTGAAAATTTCATGGCAGGCTTTTGGTTAAGGAGCCCGGTTTCGCCCCTCAGCGTCAACGGGCTTCGATCCCAGAACGGGAGAGACCCCATGAATGATTTTTCGCGGCAATTGAACGACTATCGGCTGACGACCGCCGAAATCCTCTATCACATGCCCGACCATCCGGGCTTGCTGCAAACCTTCATCTGGCAGCATTTGGACTTGGCCCCGAAATTCCCCGAACTCCAACGTTTTTTGGACTTTTGGAGCCACTCGCTCGACGGCAAGCTTCATTCGGTGCGCGTTGCAGCCGTCGCGGGTATTGCCCCCGCCCGCTTGGGGGCGGTGCAAGCGGAGTTTCGCCTGCATTGAGCAACTGCGTTGAACTGCGCCCTCGTCCGATAACGCTAAAACTCGGACGGGGGCGCCGTCACCGTAAAGCCAAATACCAATCCGAGAGGCGGAATTCGGTTAACCAGAAAGTCTGTGGGGTTTGCCGACGCAGCGTAAAACTTGGTTCACTTGATCTGAGATCATTTCGCGGAATGACAGAGAAAATAAATTTTTGCTAAGTTAAACAGCAAAAAAATAACAATTCCCCCGCTATTGAATCGAAAATATCATTGCTATTCTCCCCGGCCACATCATCCGGGAAGGTACGATTATGAAAATCAAATGGCTCCCTCGTGCCGTTGCGAAGCTATCAAGCGTAGTAATTTTAGTTGCATTTGGAAATGCGGCCCTAGCAAACCCCGTTGAACTTCGCGTGTTTGAGTGGGAGGGATACATATCTACGTACGCCAATAAATTCACCGAATACGCAAAACAAAAGGGTAAGGATATAAAACTTGTCTTTCGTACCAATTCTGACGGAACACCGCTCTACATCGCCGATGCCGATCAAATTTTTCAGGCTGTGCGTAGCCGAACAAGCGATATCGTAACTCCAACCCATAACTATTATAAAGGCGATGAGGGCAAGCTGTTGAAGGCGCTCGCGCCTCTCGATCCGGCGCGGTTGACGAACTGGTCCAACCTACCTGCCGCCGTCGCGGGGGGAGACTATGCTGTGCTCGAAGGTCAAACCTATGCAGCACCTTTGCTCGGCGGGTCATACGCGCTCGCTTATAATACTGACCGCGTGAAGGAGGCACCGACATCCTGGTCGGTCCTGCTCGACGCAAGCCATCGTGGACGTACGTCGGTTACATCCACTCAGTTTGAAGCAAATGTTTTTGTCGCAGCAATTTTAACCGGCCATCAGTTTGCCAATCTCTACAATGCCGACCAACTCGACCGCGCTAAAATCCAAATCGCCCTCACCGACATGGCCCGGAATGTCAAAGATTTCTGGGTTGCCACTCCCGACGTCGATCAGATGGAAAAGCACCTGGATTATATCACCGATTATTGGTTCGGAGTGAATATCGCGAACGCGAAGGGGCAGAATTGGCAGATCGCGACACCTAAAGAAGGTGAAACCGTTTGGCTCGACAATATTTCTATTGCCAGTCATGTGGTCGGCGATCCCGCCAAATACGAAGCCGCGCACCTACTGATTGACTTCATGCTGTCGCCGGAAATACAGGCTAATCTTGCCCGCGACCTTGGGGGCGTCATTATGAATGAGCGCGCAGCCAAGCATATGACGCCGGAAGAAACCAAGCGTTACCGAGTAGGCGATGCGAGCTTTTTTGCAGCCGACCGCATGTGGCAACCAATGCCATCGCGCACCCGCAACCTGTATCGCCAGATGTGGAAAGACGCGCTGACCGCTGCCGGACGCGCCGAAGAGGCTGCTAAGCTCAACTAGGTGTTTAGTCTCAGCATTTGATGGTGCAGTGTTGAGTCATGATGGGAAAGATGCGCTCTGGGACAGTTTCTTAACGGGAGCGCCCGGACGACAGAGGCGGTTCGTCGAGCGATACAGCATAGTCAAGAGAGCCTGAGGGTTCTTGCCAAGCCCTACAGCATCAACCAGAAGACCGTCGCCAAGTGGAAGAAGCGCACGGCGGTCAAGGACCTGCCGACGGGTCCCGGGGAAACGCATTCAACTGTACTAAGCATGAAGATAAGGCGATCATCGTTGCCTTCCGCAAACATACGCTGTTACCGCTTTATGACTGCCTCTACGCCCTACGGGAACGATCCCCCATCGGACACAATCATCCTTGCATCGCTGTCTACAACGCCATGGCATCTTAAGGTTGCCCGATATCAAGGGCGAAAAGCCCGCGAAGAAGATGTTCAAGACCTACCCGATTAGCTTCTTCCACAGTGACATCGCCGAGGTGCAGACGGCGGACGACAAAGTCTACCTCTACGTTGGTATCGACCGAACCTCCAAGTTCGCCTTTGTTCAACTTGCCGATAGGGCTAACACAGTAACGGCGTGTGCCTTCCTCAACGCGCTCGTGGCGGCTGTTCCTTGAAAGATTGATATCGTTCTGACAGATACCGGCATCCAGTTCGCTGACCTACCGAAGAATCGGTCCGGTCCGAAAGCCCAATGGCACGGACAACCGAGCCGCATAGATTTATAATTAACCCACATCATCAAATACTGGGACTAGACACCTAATATAGGCGCTCTTCCGAACAGGGGGGCTGGCTCAACCCTCCGGCTTGGCATAAACTATCTGCAGAAAGCGCATCGACCGGAGGAAAAATGCTAAAGGAATTTCGGGAGTTTGCCCTCAAGGGCAATGTTGTCGATCTCGCCATTGGGGTGATTATTGGAGCGGCCTTTGGCAAGATCGTCGCCTCGATGGTCGAAGACGTGCTGATGCCCATCATCGGCGCGATTGCCGGGGGCCTCGATTTTTCCAACTATTTCCTGCCGCTGGTGAAAACCGTCACGGCTACCTCCTATGCCGAGGCCAAGGCCCAGGGCGCGGTGATCGGTTACGGTCAGTTCCTGACGATCTCGATCAATTTCCTCATCGTCGCCTGGGTGCTGTTTATGGTGATCAAAGCCGTCAATAAGCTGCGCCGTCAGGCCGCGCCGCCGGAACCCGCCCCGGCTACCTTGCCGGAAGATATTGCCTTGCTACGCGAAATCCGCGATCTGCTCGCCCGCCAAAAGCCGTAAGCGCCTTCAGTGCCGGATACGCCTGCCCAAACCCTCAAAGCCGCTGCGGGCGTGGTCGAGCTTTTGCTCGCCACCGATCTCACGTTAGAGCAAAAGCATTATGCGCTAACACTCGCGCGCCTGCTCGCCTGCGACACGCGCGCATCGCCGCCACCGGACGCAGCCCCGGAGGTAGGCTATATTGACCGCGAGGTTTTGGCCGAGCTTCACCATTATCTGCCCGCCAGCGGCTGTGCGGCAATTCTCGCCCAGTTCCGCGAAACAGCCGAACAGTTGCTGCGCGAGCTTGACCAGGCTCTTGCGGCAGAAGCGCCGGATGCCCTGGGCCGCGCCGCCCATTCCTTGATCGGCACCGTCGGCAGCGTCGGGATGAACCAGGTGGCAGAGGAAGCCCGCGCCATCCTTACGGCGCTTGGTCAGGGCGATTGGGCCGCCGCCGCCGGGCGGGCCGACGCGCTTCCCAGCCTCTACGCCGCATCGTTAGCTGCCCTCGACGGCATAATCGCGACGTTTAACCGCGACCCGGCCTAGCAGCATTCAACGTAGCAGGCATTCCATATTGTCGGATGCCTGCGCGTGCCGTAGAATACACTTTAAAGTTGATGACTGTCTCGGCGGCGTAGAACGCGCGGCTTAGGGTTTGCGTTGGGAGAATCCCATGGTGTCAATTTCTTCAGCCTCCGCTGCGGGTTTTCCGTTGGCTAGTGTCCGGTCATCCTCGCCAGGGCGGGGGTCCGGGCGGGAGCCTTGGAGCCGAGCGGTCGTTATCGATTTCTCGCCGCTTGCCTTTTCAACCCCTTCGCCGCACGACAGCGCCAACGGCCAAATCGTTCATCTCGGCGCGCGCCCCGAACTGATTGCGGAATTAGAAGCAACCAGTCAAAGCATCGACCGCGATCTTGCCGCCGTGCAGAAAGCCAAGGACGATGAGCGGGCGAATAAAACCGTAAAGCCCTTCACACTGAGGGATTTTCTCGAAAAAATGGCCGAAAAATACGATGTGATTTCGGCTGAACGCCAAGAACGCCGGAACCCGAACGCGCTCACGGTCGATCAGCGCGCCCTGCTGCGCGAAGAACGCCTCGGCCCCCAATGGAAAAAGCGCTTTAGCCTGCGCGGGTAGGCCATCCCCTTGGTATTCTCACAGCTTGCCTTTTCACCCAAAAACGTTACGTTATAACATATTTTTAAATTCGAGGTTTTTCATGCTCTTCCGTCGCCTGCTGCTGTGCTTACCCGCCGCCGCTCTTCTGACCGCCGCCCTTCCAGCCCGTGCCGCCGACCCCATGCCGGTTGTAGCCAGCTTCTCGATCCTGGGCGATCTGGTCCGCCAAATCGCCGGGCCGGACGCGGCGGTGAAAACCCTCGTCGGGCCGGACGGCGACGCGCATGTGTATCAGCCGAGCCCGACCGACGCGAAAGCTGTGGCCGAGGCCAAACTGATCTTTATGAACGGGCTTGGTTTTGAAGGCTGGATGAGCCGGTTGCTGAAAAGCAGCGGCACCAAGGGCAAAGCAATCACCGTTACCCAAGGCGTGAAGCCCCGTTCCGCCGCCGCAGAGGGGCATAACCACAGCCAAAGTGGGCACGACCATGGCAATGTCGATCCGCATGCTTGGCAGGACGTGGGCAATGTTCGCGTGATGGTGGCCAATATTGCACAGGCCCTGACGGATGCCGACCCGGCCCATGCCGAGGGCTATAAAGCCCGTGCCGCCACCTATCAAGCGGCCCTTGAGAAACTCGATGCCGAGATTAAAACACAAATCGGCGCGCTCACCGTCGTGCAGCGCCGCGTGATCACCTCCCACGATGCCTTCGGCTATTACGGCAAAGCCTATGGCGTTAGCTTCCGCGCGCCCCAGGGGATGAATACCGACAGCGAAGCCTCGGCGAAGGATGTCGCCCGCCTGATCAGTCAGATCCGCAAAGAGAAGATTCGCGCCGTCTTCGTCGAAAACATCTCCGATCCGCGCCTAACGCAGCAATTGGCGAAGGAGGCTGGGGCCGTGATCGGTGGCGCGCTCTATTCCGACGCGCTCTCGCCTGCCGACGGTCTGGCCGCGACCTATCTCGATCTCATGCGTTATAATACGAAAACCCTGGTAACGGGCATGATGCAGAACTAAGGAGCGGTGACGGCGCAGCCCGCGCACTCTATATTAGAGCGATGCGCTTTTTTCTTCTCAGTCTGCTCGGGGTCAGCGCGCTGTTTGGGTCACTGCCCGCCGCGCGCGCCCATCCGCATGTTTGGATGGACCTTGAAATGGGTCTCCATACCAAGGGCGGCACCCTAACGGGGATCGATCTGGTGTGGGCGTGGGACGAAGTTTATTCGGACCATTACCGCACGACCTACGACCGAAACCGCAATGGGCGCTTCGAGCCGCCCGAGGCGAAAGACTTAATCGCCCAGGAAATCACCCTGCCCCAGGCATTTTCGGATTTCGTCTTCGTCTACGATCAGGGTACACGCGTGCCGGTCGGGCGCCTGCAGAATTTGACGGTCGATTTGAAAGACAAGCAGATGGTGTTTCGCTTCTACGTGCCCCTCACCCGCCCGATTGTCCTAAAAGGGGCCGGGGCCGCGCGGAAAGTGACCGTCGGCAGCTACGATCCCGAATATTACATCGAAAGCCTGCTGCCCGAAAATCGCCCTGGCGTCACCTTCGTCGACCCTGCGCCCGCCTGTTCGGTTGTTATTCACGAAGACCGCGCCCATCCAATTTTCCAAGGCCTCGCTTATCCCCAGGTGGCATCGCTGCAATGTCCCGATTGATCCTAAGGCTGCTCGTTCTTCTGGCAATGCTGTGGCCGCTATCGCCCGCGCTCGCGCAAGTTGGGCCGATGCGGGGCGCGCCTGCCGCACCCGCGACGCAGGCCGCACCGGAGGAGAGCAATAGCGTCATGCGGTGGCTGGCCGCCCAGCAGCGCGACGCCGCCTTCAAATTCCGCCGCCTGCTGATCGACCTGCGCGACGGCGGCTCCTGGTTAGCACTGCTCACCGCCGTTGGCCTTGCCTTTCTCTACGGTGTTTTTCATGCCGCCGGGCCGGGACACGGCAAGATGCTGGTGATTTCCTACTTCCTCGGGCGCGACTCCCGCGTGGCCGAAGGGCTGCGCATGGGCGTGCGCATCGCCCTCACCCATGTCGCCTCGGCCCTCGCCATCGTCGCCGCGCTGTTCCTGCTGTTCGAGGGAACCCCCGCGCCGGATTTCGAAAGCACGCGGGAGGTGCGCCTAATCGCCTATGCCGGGATTATCGCCCTCGGCCTTTGGTTTTTGCTCGAAGCGGCGGAGCGCGTGCGCAAGGGCCTCGCCCCCGCCGACTGCGGCCACGACCATGGCCACGGGCATCACCATGGGCATGGGCACGATCATCGCCCGCGCGACGTGTGGCGGGCGCGGCTGACCGGCTGGATGGCCGGGGCGGTGCCCTGCACCGGGGCCATTATCGTCCTGGTTTTCTGCGCCGCGAACGGGCTGTGGTTGACGGGGCTGCTCATGGTCAGCGCGATTGCGCTCGGCATGGCCGTCACGATGACCGGCCTTGGCATCCTTACGCTCGTGGCGCGGGGGTGGGTAAGCCGCTGGGCGCAGCGCAGGCCGCGCGCCGGTTTATGGAGCCTTGTCATGGCCTTAACCGGCCCCGCACTTGTCACACTGGGCGGGATGGTTTTGCTCGCTCTGACGCTGTAGAAACCAGATCCTAGTTTTTTTTAGATTCCAGACGATGCGCCTTGCTGCTGGGCGCAACTTCCCGTAAGCTGAGTTTTGGGATGGCGTATCGTGTGGGAAGTAACGAATAGCGGTCGTGTATACGGGCGGGACAACGTACTTTTCACCGGCGCCGCATTCGGCAGGTTTAAGTTGGATGCGCGCAGGAAGAAAGTAGGAAGCGAGACCGGACGTTCTCCGGGACCTCAGGACCAAATGGCTCTTCTTCAGGAAAGCGCGATTGACCCTCAGTTCGGGGCAAATCGCACTCTCAAGCGTAGCAAACAGTTTTTACTTGGTCGGAGCGACAATCGCGCGTCAGGCACGGGGCGCACGATAAGTCTCAGCTCGCCCGGCCATAAGTTGTTTTTTGTGCCGCCTCAATTGGCGGTTCGTACGGAGTTTGTCGGTTCATGATGCGCAAAGGGTCTTTTTCGTCTGCTCCCCGTCCGCCAATGGCAACGGAACGCTTGAGCGGCGCAGTCACGTGGTTCTCGGCCACTAAAGGTTTTGGCTTTATTAAGCCGACCGATGGGTCAGAAGACGTGTTCGTTCACGTGTCGGTGGTTCAGCGCGCCGGGTTGGAGCAGCTGAAAGAAGGGGCGACGATTTCCTGTGAAGTCGCTCCCGGCAAGAAGGGCCGTCAGGTAACGCGCATGCTGGAAGTCGATGACTCCACGGCCGTTGAAAATCCGCAAGGCGAGCCCCCCCGCGCGCCGCGTCCGCCGCGGGCCGGTGGTTTCGGCGGTGATAGCTATGGTGATCGTGGTGGCGGCTTCGGCGGCGACCGTGGTGGTTTCGGCGGTGGTGATCGCGGCGGCTTCGGCGGCGGTGATCGCGGCGGCTTCGGCGGCGGCGGCTTCGGCGGCGGCGACCGTGGTGGTTTCGGCGGTGGTGATCGCGGCGGCTTCGGCGGCGGCTTCGGTGCCGATCGCGGTGGTCCTCCCGGCGAAAGCGGCGAAGGCACGGTAAAGTGGTTCAACGCCACCAAGGGCTTCGGCTTCATCACGCCGGATTCGGGCGGGAAGGACGTGTTCCTGCACGCTTCGGTTCTGCGTCGCGCCGGTCTCGTCGATGTGCAGCCGGGCCAGCGCGTCCGCTTCTCCTCGATCGAACGCGATAAGGGCCCGGAAGCCCGCACGCTGGAACTGGATGGCGAAGCTCCGCCCCCGGTCCATAACGATCATGGTGATGACTCCTACTAAAAACCGTTTTATCGCAGATCGATGCGCCTCTCTTTAGGGAAGCTAGCGATTTTGTGATGGTTTAAGACCCTGCCGGTGCACCCATCGGCAGGGTTTTTTCATGCTCTGCCGGATGGGTTCCATGTTGCCGCTCTTCTCCCGACGCGCCCTTTTGCTCAGCAGCCTTTTGGCCGGCGCCGCCCTGACGCCCGTGGGCGCGGCCTTCGCGCAAGCCGAGGGGGTTGCCCCGCTGAGCGAGGGACCGGAACTCTATCCCGGTGAAAAAACCCTCGCGGAAACGGCGGCGAAAGAAGGCGTGACGATCAGTGCCAATACCGCCCTCGGCTGGGCCAATTGGGGTGCGGTGGTGCGGGCTTTCGGGCAGCGCTACCCCGATGTGCCACTGGCCTATACCGACCTCGGCTCAACCGCGACCGTGACGCAGCTCGACCGGCTGCGCGAGCGCCCGCCCGCCGATGCCGCCTATTTCTACTCGCTGGTCGCGCTCGATGCCGCCAGCCGGGGCCTGCTCGCGCCGCACCGCCCGGTCAATCTCGACCGGCTACCGGGGGCGGCGAAAGACCCAGACGGGCTGTGGGTCGGCGTTCACACGCTGCCCATCGCCTTCGTCGTGAACCGCAAACTGGTCAAAAACCTGCCGCGCACCTGGGCCGATCTGCGCAAGCCCGAGTTTAAGACCAGCATCACCTACCCCGACCCGCAAACGACGACGGTTGGCCTCACCCTCGCCTTCGCCGCGAATGTCGCGGCAGGCGGCACGCTCGATTCGGTGCGGCCGGGGATCGAGTATTTCACCGCCCTGCATAAGGCGGGAAACGTCCAGCGCATCGACCCCGGCTCGGCGCAAGCGCGTTTTTTGCGCGGGGAAATCCCCGTCTGGATCACCTTTGAGGCCGATGGGCTGCGGCTGAAACATCTCGACGGCATGGACGAAGCCGAAGTGATCCTGCCCGCCGACGGCACCGCCGCCGCCGCCTATACGCTGTCGCTGGTGAAGGGCGCGCGCAATGCTGCGGGCGGCAAACTGTGGATGAATTTCGCCCTCACCGAGACCGCCCAGCGCCTGTTTGCGGAAGGCTTCGTGCGGCCAATCCTGCCAAATTTTTCGTTACCGCCCGACCTCGCCGCCCGCTTCGCCCCCCTGCCGCCGCGCACCGACCTGGTCGATTCGCTCCGCGCGACTTTGCGCAAGGCGGATATTGATCGGGCGTGGCCGAAGATGTGAGGCGGGATCGGCTAAACCTCAGCCGTTCACCCTAATTCTTCGGCAATTTCGTCTACCCAGCTTTTCCGATCAGGCAGCATAAACGCATCTTCGCTTATCAGCTCCTCCGATAAGGAGAAGCTTAGGGAATACGTGTCATTTCCAATACGAATTGAGAATTCGTGACTATAGTATACTGTCGGCTCCTGATCTTCATCCTGATGAAATCGATAAGCATGTTTTTTAGCTTTAAAAGCATCAAGCGCCGCGCCGATCTGGCTCAAAATTGAGGAAACGGACTCGTCCGACGCTTGATGATTAGGCAATTCAAGAACTAAATCACAACCGACAATCGAATATAGCATAAATCTTGATATACCATCTCCGGGAGAGACATCATATCGAGTCAGTGGAAGATTTATTATCGCCATGCTTCCTTTAACTCCGGAGATCGAAATTTACCTCGATACGTAAGAATTATATCTTTTTATTATTAATTTTTCCATAGTAAATTGTACCGGAACGCACGGATCGCCCCTAGCCCAACAACTCCCAAACGCTCCCGTCCATCGGCCTGCGCTCGATCTGCGCGCGATACCAGAGCGCGTAAAACAGCAGCGACCAGAGGGCGAAGCCCGCGTGTTTTTCGGTGGATTGAGCGAGGGCCTCAACCTTGCCGGGACGGGCGATCTCCGCAATACAGGCCTGCCGGGCGAGGAGCGGCCCCAGGCGCGCGCTTTCCGCCGATAGCCACGCGCCGACGGGGACCGTAAAACCTTTCTTGCGCCCGAGGGCATCGGCTTGCGGTAGGCGCTTTTCGAGCAAACGCCGCAGAATCCATTTGCCCTTGCCGTCGCGCACCTTCAGCGAATCGGGCAGGCGGAAGCCGGCAGCGGCGACGCCCGCATCGAGAAACGGCGTGCGGCCTTCCATGCCGTTGGCCATCAGGCAGCGGTCGAGCTTGGTCAGCAGATCGTGCGGCAGCCAGTCGGTGCAATCGACGGCCTGGGCCACCTGCAACCGGCTGCGCCCGTGGGTCGCCGCGTGGATTTCCGCCGTCGCGATCCCGTCGCGCCAGGCCCCGCCCTCCTGCTGCAATACCCCGAGCCGGGCGAAGGTGCCCTTGCCGCGCAACACTTTTCCGCCCAGCCACCAGGGCCGCATGATCGAGCGATACCGGCCATAGCCGCCGAAAATCTCGTCGCCGCCCTCGCCGGTGAGGACGACTTTCACCGAAGCGCGCGCCTTCTGCGCCAGAAGATAGGTGGGCAGGGTGGCGTAATCGGCGGCGGGATCGTCCATCGCCACCGCCACGCGCGGCAGGAGCGCCCAAAAATCCTTCTGGCCGAAGCCAACCTCGGTGAACTCCGCCCCGCAGGCTTTCGCCAAAGCCCGCGCCGCGCCCCGCTCGTCCGCCGCCGCCCCCTCGAAACCGACCGTGAAGCATTGCACCGGGCGGCTATCGACCTCGCGCATATAGCTTAGCACCAGCGCCGAATCGATGCCGCCCGAGAGGAACAGCCCATAGGGCACGTCGGAACGGCAGTGGATCGCAACGCTTTCGGCGAGCGCCGCATCGAGCCGGGCGAGCGCGCTCGCTTCGTCGATGGCTTCGGGGCCGCCCTCCGGCAACGCCGCCCGGCGACTGCGCTCGGCAATGCGGCCATCGGCCACCACCAGCGTTTCGCCGGGGAGCACGCGAAAAATGCCTTCGAACATCGTCTCCGCCCCCGTGGTGAACTGCATTTGCAGCAGCTCGTCCCGCGCGCGCGGGTTGAGGCGCGGGGAAATCCAACCGCTGGCGAACAGCGCTTGCGGTTCGGAGGCAAAAATCAGCCCTTCGGCCACTTCGGCATAATAGAGCGGCTTAATGCCGAACGGATCGCGGGTGAGAATCAAACGGCCATTGGCGGCGGCAATCGCCAGCGCATACATGCCGCGCAGGCTTTCGGCATAAGCGAGCCCCTGGCGGCGGAACAGGTGCAACGGCGGCTCGCAGTCGCTGGTGGTCTGGAAGGTCACTTGGCCCGCGAGATCGGCGCGCAACTCGATGTAATTATAGACCTCGCCATTGCCGATGAGCGTATTACCCGCCCCATCGAAAAACGGCTGGTCGCCGGTTTGCAAATCGATAATCGACAGCCGCCGATGCGCCAGCGCCACCGCGCCTTGCAGATGAATGCCCTCCCCGTCCGGCCCGCGATGGGCCAGCGCGTCGATCATCTGCTGCACGACGGCTTTCGGGGCGGAAGCCCCGCCGCGCCGCATCATTCCGGCAATGCCGCACATGGTCTTTCCTTTGTTAAGCCGAACGGCAAACCTGCTCGAAGAAGGCACGGTAGCGCGCCACCACGGCAGCTTTCGAAAAATTTTGCTGGAGGGCCGCAAACCCAGCCTCGGCCAAGCCCAGCCCCCGGTCGCCCAGCGCCAGGGTTTCCTGCACCGCGTGCGCGAGGGCCGCCGCATCGTCGACCGGCACTAAGCGGCCCGAAACCCCATCCTCGATTAAGGACGCGGGACCGGCGGAGGACGCCGCGATGACGGGGCAGCGCTGGGCCCAACCTTCCAAAACCACATTGCCCAAGGGCTCGTGCCGGGAGGGGACGAGCAGCGCATCGACCGAGGCCAGCAGCGCCGCGCCATCATCGCGCCACCCGAGAAAGCGGACGCGGTCGGCGACACCTAATTGTTTCGCTTGCGCAAGAAGCTTTTCCTGCTGAGGCCCGATGCCCGCAATCAGGAGCGTTGCATCCGGAATATCCGGCAGGGCAGCGAGCGCCACATCGAAGGCTTTATTCGCGTGCAGCCGTCCCAGCATCAGCAGCAACGGCCCGTCGCGGTCGGTCAAGCTGGCGCGCGAAAGGGGCGCCACCGCCTGCGGTTCAACGAAATTCGGCAGATAGGTGACGCGGTCGGCGGGAAACCCCTGCGCCCGCAGCCAGCGGCAGATATCTTCGGTATTCGCGACCAGATACTCGCAGCGGCGGTAATATTTGAGGTCGTAATAGCCGCCCAAGCGCGCGACCAGCCGGGTGCGGGGCGTGGGGTGGGCAAAGCGCGTGGCGCGGTTCATCCAGGTCAGCAGAAGATCGGCGTCTTGCGCGAGACGGGCAAGGCCGCGTCCGGTCGTAAGGTCAAAAAAACCGCCGAAGGGCAGCGTCGAGACGGTCACACCGCTTGCGCCCAGCCGGGCTTCCCGCGCCGCATCGGGGCGAATGACGACGCGCTGCGGCACCCCATCTTCGGCGAAAGCGATCGCGAGACGTTCGAAAAACGCTTCCGCCCCGCCGTGTTTCGCCCCGGCCATCGCTTGCAGCAGGCGCATTACACCGGCTCCAACAGCGATTCCACCATGGCGGCCGCGTGATCCCAGCCCCAATTGCCCTGCAAGGCCAAGGCGGCGCGGTGGTGGCGCGACCAAAGGTCATCGTCGCTTAAGAGGGCCAGGGCGCGGGCGGCCATCGCGTCATCATCGGGGGCAACGAAGCCGGTTTCCCCGTCGCGAACCCGTTCCGGGAGCGATCCGATCGGCCTAACGACAGCAGGAAGGCCAAGCGCTTGCGCCTCGCCAACGGCAAGGCAGAAGGTTTCGCCCACGTCGCCGCTATAGAGCATCAATCGGGCGGATTTCAGAACGGGGATCAGGTCGGCGCGCGGCAGTGGGTCGCGGCAAATAACGCCCTTTTCGGCTAAGCTTTGCGCCTTCGCCAAGACGGCTTCTATTGCCGCCCGATGCCGGTCCGCGCCGCCACGATACGTTCCGAGACCCGAATGAACGAGAAAACGCGCCTGCGGCAGAACCGGATGAATGCGCTCGGCCCAGAGATCGAGCAACCCATCGAGACCCCGCAGCGGGTTGGAGGTAAAAATCGCGACCGGCGCGGGCGGGGTGCGTTCGGTCTTATAGGCGCGAAAAACCTCCGGGATACCGTAGGGGATCACCAGACGCGCCCCCGCCGGGCCCCAGGCCGGGTAGGTGCTGGCATGATAGGCCCCGGAGAAAACAATCGCGGGTTTCACCCGCCACAGCGGCCAAAGGTAACGCGGCTTCAGCAGATAATTGGCGGGATTATGAATCCAGAACATTTGCCGCCGCGCACCGGGAAGCGCGGCGATGAGATGGTGCGAGCGGTTGGCGATATACAGATCGGCCGTCGGCGGCAGACCGTCGCCGAGGGGGTGCCAGTCAACGCCCCGAACCGTTACGGGCGCAGCGCAGCGCGTATAGGCCCGCACCCGATGCCCGCGCGTCGCCAGCGCCGCCACCAGCCCGACGACCGCCGCTTCCGCGCCGCCCAAGGGGCCGGTATCGGGGCTGGTGCCGTCGAAGGGAACGCCATCGTCCGCAAGCACGATTGTGGCCATTAGCGCCCCCGTTCCAGCAAGGCTTCCGCCGCCGCCAGCGCGCGCGCGACCGGCAGATCATCCATCATATGCGCAAGGAAATCGGGCTCCTGCTTGAGCTTATCCCAATGCTGCGGATAGGGGCGGTCGGTGGCGACGAAGGCGGTCGGCCCGTCGCCGGACCAGGGGCCGTAGAGGTCGGGCGGGCTCGGGCCGAACAGCCCCAGGGTCGGCACCCCCGCCGCCGCCGCCAGATGCATCAACCCCGAATCATTGCCGATATAGAGGCGCGCCGCCCGCAACGCCGCGCCGACCCGGCGCAAATCACCCAAGCCAAACCCATCCTCGGCCTCGGGCAAGGCCGCAAACAGGGGCGCGGCGGCCAATCGTTCGGAAGGCGCACCGATAAGCAGAACCCTTGCCCCCTCCAACTTTCCGCCGGGGCCGGTGAGCGCGCGGGCAAGAGTGGCGAAACGCTCCAGCGGCCATTGCTTGCCCTGAAAATTCGCCGTTGGCCCGAGCGCCAGAATTGGGCGCGCGTCGCGGGAAACCCCATCGACCGAATTGGCAATCCACAAGCGCGGCGCTGGAATTGGATTGATTCCGAAACATTGCGCGATTTGCTTAACCCGATGACCCGAAAAAGCCCCATTCCGCCAGCGCTGCACGCGCCCCGCGTTCAGACAATAACCGATCAGCGAGCCGCGCAGGTCGATCACCCGGTCCCAGCGTCGCCCGATCACCTGTCGCCAAAGGGCGAACCAGTGGCCACCGCGCTTTTGTTTCGGCATCGGAATAAATTGCTCGAGCCCCGGCAGGTCGGTAAACAGGCTTTCCGTGACTGGCCCGCCCGCCACTGTGACCCGCGCCCCAGGATGCGCCGCCAGCAGCGCACCGAGCAGCCCCGTCGAGAGCACGGCATCGCCCAGGCGCGTGGCGGTGATGAACAAAATCCGCATGATCCGCGCTGTATAGCGGGGTTGGGGGTTAGGCGTCCAGAATCCCGTCGAGCCCCCGGCGCAGCCCAATGAACTTCCCCACCTTTCGCACCGCCAAAAGCGTGCCCGCCACATAGGGCGCGGCGGAAGCTCCGGCGTCGTGGCGGATCGTCAGCCGCTCGCCGGGCAGGCCAAACTGGGCTTCGCAGGAGAGAGTATAGGAGGGTAGCCGCACCGAATGCACCGGTACGGTGCCAATCTGCGCGCCGCGCGCCTCCTTGGGCCCGAGAATATCGGCGACGGGTTTGGCGGTCGGCGGGTGCTCGCGGGCATTCTCCAGAGCTTCGGCAAGCTCCCGCGCGGTGCCGCTCGGCACGTCCGGCTTTTGCGGCCCGGCGTAATCGATGATCTCGATATCGCCGACATACTGCGCCGCCATGAGGGAGAAGCGCTTCAGCAGCATCGCCGTGACCGAGAAGTTTCCGGCGGCGGCGACGCCCAAACTCCGGGCACGCGCCATCGAATCGATTTCGAAATAATCTTCCGCCGTCAAGCCCGAGGTGCCGATAACGACCGCAACCCCAGCGTCCAACGCTGCCGAAACATGGGCGCGCACCGCTTGGGGCTTGGTGTAATCCACCAAAACATCCGCCCCCGCCGCCAAAGCCTCTTGCGCGCTGATATGGACGGGAACGCCTAAAGGCTTCGGCAGCCCCGCCAAAGTGCCCGCATCCTGCCCCGAGACGCCGCGCGCGACCGCCCCCGTCAGCACCAGGTCGTCGGACGCGGCAATGGCTTGCACCAACTCGCGCCCCACCCAGCCGCTGACCCCGGCGACAACAACGCGGATTTTCTTTTGCTCAGTTTGGGCCATTGGCCACGCTCCCCCGGGTTTCCGCAGCGGCCAGATCGGCCAGCGTATTAATATTGAAAAATAGCGGCGTTATCTCGACCCCAAAGTCAACTACGCGGGCTGAAACAGCGCGCAAAGCCCCGTGTAACGACCAATCGCCTGCCGCGAGCCGGGCTTCGAGCCCCGCCGCCGCCGCGACGCGCCACAGCGCGCAGGCCGACTGCCAGCCTTCCGGTGTCGCCGCCACCGCCGCGCGCCCATCCGCCAATCCCGCTGCGAGCCGGTCGGGCAGGTCCAGCGGCAAAAAGGGGGTATCGACGGGCACGGTCAGAACGGTTTCGATTCCCAACGCCTCAGCATAGCAGAGCGCCGACCAAACCCCTACCAGCGGCCCCTGCCCCGGCGAGGGAAGGTCCGGCACGAGGGTTCCATAGGTGGCAAGGCGCGGGTCGGACGCATTGATCCAGAGCGGCCCCCAGCACCGCGCCGCCACATGGGCGATGAGCGGTCGCCCGGCCAGCAGCCGCAACGGCTTATTCCCGCCCAAGCGCGCGCCCGCGCCGCCCGCCAGAATCACCGTTGCCCCGATCCCCCTGGTCCCGACCACTTTCCCCCTGCCCCCGCAACTTTCTGGCCCGCAACTTTCTGGAGCGATTCCCCATGAAACTTGCCCGGCGGCACCCTATAGTAACAGGATGCTTGACGCCGTTCACCCCGCCGCGCCGTCCCCGGCGCCTCTGATCGACCCGTTTGGGCGGGCGATTTCCTACTTACGCATTTCCGTAACAGATCGCTGCGATTTTCGCTGTGTCTATTGCATGTCGGAAGATATGAGCTTTCTGCCGAAAGCCGATCTGCTAACGTTGGAAGAGTTGGAGCGGCTTGCGGGGGCGTTCATTTCGGTCGGCACACGCAAGATTCGCCTGACCGGGGGTGAACCGCTCGTGCGGCGCAATGTAATGCAGCTTATCGACCGCCTCGGCAGCCGCATCGGTTCGGGGCTAGACGAGCTAACGCTGACGACCAACGGATCGCAGCTTAGCAAATATGCCGAAGGTTTGGCGAAGGCGGGCGTGAAGCGCATCAACGTATCGCTCGATACGCTCGACGCCGATAAATTCACCGCCCTCACCCGCTGGGGCAAGCTTGGCCCGGTGCTGGATGGGCTGCAGGCCGCTAAAGCCGCCGGGCTTGCGGTGAAGATCAATGCGGTTGCGTTGAAGGGCGTGAATGAGGATGAATTCGACCGGATGATCGCCTGGTGCGGCGACGAAGGGTTCGATCTCGTTTTCATCGAGGTTATGCCAATGGGCGAAATCGGCGGCGAGATGCGGCTCGATCAATATCTGCCGCTCGCCCACGTCCGCGCCGATCTCATGGACCGATGGACGCTCACCGAAACCGGCTATCAAACCGGCGGCCCGGCGCGCTATTGGCAAGTGGCGGAAACCGGGCAGCGCTTGGGCTTCATCACGCCGCTCACGCATAATTTCTGCGAAAGCTGCAACCGCGTCCGCCTCACCTGCACCGGTACGCTTTATATGTGCTTGGGCCAAGAGGATGCCGCCGATCTGCGCGCGCCGCTACGGGAAGGGCGGGACGATGCGGCGCTCGTCGAGGTCCTCCGGGGCGCGATTGCGCGCAAACCCAAGGGCCATGATTTCATCATCGACCGGGACCATACGGCCCCCGCCGTGCCCCGGCATATGAGCGTGACGGGCGGTTAATGCTTCCATGAGTGCCAATTTTTCCCATCAAGGCCCCCTGCGGATCGCCTTTGTCGCCTCCGATGCCGACCCGGCTCAGGAAGCCCTCGCGCGGCTTACCGCGCGCTACGGTCAGGCCGACCCCTGGGACGCCGATGTGGTCGTGGCCCTCGGCGGCGACGGCTTGATGCTCGAAACCCTGCACAGCCATTTAGACCGGGGGGTGCCGATCTACGGCATGAACCGGGGTTCCGTCGGGTTTCTGCTGAACGAGCATAATGAAGATCGGTTGCAAGCGCGCATCGCCGCCGCCCAGCGCGTCACCCTGCACCCGTTGCGGATGCGGGCCACCCGGCGCGACGGCAGCACGCGCGACGCGCTCGCCATCAACGAAGTCTCGCTGCTGCGCCAAACCCGGCAAGCGGCGAAACTGCGCATCCTGATCGATGGGGTGGAGCGGCTTGAAGAATTGATCTGCGACGGGCTGTTGATCGCAACCCCCGCCGGTAGCACCGCCTATAATCTTTCCGCCCATGGCCCGATTGTGCCCCTGGGCGCGGGCGTTTTGGCGCTGACCCCCATCAGCCCCTTCCGCCCCCGGCGCTGGCGCGGCGCGCTTTTGCCCCATACGGTTTCGGTCGGCTTCGAGATTTTGGAAGCCGATAAACGCCCGGTCAGCGCCGTGGCCGATTACACCGAAGTGCGCGATGTGGTGAAGGTGGAGGTGCGCGAGGATCGCAGCTTGGGCCTCACCCTGCTGTTCGACCCCGATCACACGCTGGAAGAACGGATTCTGAAGGAACAGTTTTTACCATAGCGGCTGTGCAGCGGCGGAATTGGTCAGACGGGCGGCCCCGTGCCAGAATAGGCCCATGCCCGACAAACCGACAAATCCGGCCTGCACCGGACGCCCCTCTCCCCGCCGATGACCGCACCGCGCCCCCCGCAAACTCGGCGAGAAACCGCAAAACGGATCGGCCTTACCCTTAGCCTAGGGTTCGCGGGCGGCACCCTGTTCTATCTGCTGCATTTTCCTCTCGCGTTTATGATCGGGGCGCTGGTCGTCGTAACGGTTGCGGCGGTTGCGGGCGCGCCCGTGCAATCGGCTCCGCGCCTGCGCGTAGCGATGGTCTCCATCCTCGGGGTGATGCTGGGGAGCGCGTTTAAGCCCGACATGCTGCACCAGATGGGCGCCTGGGCGGTGTCGCTGCTCTGGTTGGGGCCGTTGATCGCCGTGACCGTTTGGGCGGGCAAAGTCGTGATGCAGCGATTTGCCAAGCTTGATCCCGTCACCGCCTATTTCGCTTCGGTGCCCGGCGGGTTGATGGAAATGACGATGATCGGCGGTGCCGAGGGCGGCGACGAGCGGCGCTTGTCGCTGCTGCACGCCCTGCGCATCGTCATCGTCGTTATCCTTCTGCCGTTCTGGTTCCGCTTCACCACGGGCTATGTTAGCCCCACGATCAGCCTGTCTTTCGCCTCCTGGCCCGCGCCCTTCGATTTGTTTTTGCTGGGGATCTGTGCGCTCGGCGGCTATCCCTTCGCCCGGCTCTGCCGGCTTCCTGCGCCACAACTGACCGGCTCCATGCTGCTGTCGGCGGCGATTCATCTGGCGGGGCTCACCCAATCCGGCCCGCCCGCGCTGCTGGTCGCCATCGCGCAAACGATTATCGGGGCCAGCCTCGGCGCGCGTTTTCGCAATACGCCGACGCAGTTTTTCGGGCGGACCTTCGTCATCGCCTTCGGGCTGACCGTGTTGATGTTGGCCATTTCCCTCATCGTGGCCTGGGCGGTTCATGGGCTGACGGGGATTCCGTTTAACTCGGCGGTGCTCGCCTTCGCGCCGGGGGGGCTTGCGGAAATGAGCCTGATTGCCCTCTATCTCGGCGGCGATACCGCCTATGTGGCCGCCCATCATATCGTGCGCATTACGATGGTGGTTCTACTGGTGCCACCGTCCTATAAGCTCTTGAAGCGGGCGTTTCCCCACTGGTTGGAGCCGCCGAAACCCTAGGCCGATTGGACGCTATGCCGATCTCTTCTACGTCGCGCCCACCCCTTTGGCTTTGGGCCGCCTGGGGCGCGGCCCTGATCGTGCTGATCCTGCGCTCCGGGCTTTATCCGGCGGCGCTGACTGGCGACGAGATTTGGTTCACCGAAAGCGCCTATCAATTCCTTCAGACCGGCACGCCCAAGCGGTTGATTCATCCGGACGGCGTCGGCAGCGCAACGGCGGATTTCCTGCCCCCCATCGTCATGTTGCTGCAAACCGCAACGCTCTGGCTCGGCGGGCTGACCGCGCGCGCGGTGGGGATGCCCAGCGTGGTGCTGATGATGCTCGCCTCCCTACTGGTCTATCGGGTGGCGCGACAGGCGGGGGCAAGCCGTGGTGCGGCAGGCTTGGCGGCTCTCACGGTTTTCAGCGCGCAAACCATCCTGCGCGGCGCCCTCTATGTGCGCTATGAGGGGGCCGTTCTCGCGGCATTTTTGGGATTTCTCGCGTTGGTGCCGATTGCGGGACGCGCGGCAGCCATCGCGCGGGGGAGCCTCGTCGGCATCGCCGGGCTCGCCTATTACCCGACCGCGCCTTTCGTGGGGCTTGCGGCCCTGCTGATCGAGACCGGATTGCTGCGGCCTTTCGGTAAAGCACCGGGGTGGCGAGCGATCCCCTGGACCGCGCTGGGGTTCGCCCTGGCGATAGCGCCCTTCCTGATCTACGTCGGGCGCTATCCTGGGGAATTTACGGCTCAGGTGCTGAGCAATGGGGCCGCCCATTACGGCACGGCAGAACTCCTAACCCGCTTTGCCGATCTCAGTTTTTGGCGCGGGCAGAGGGAGACTTTGCCCGAAAGTTTGGCCCTGCTGATTGTGCTGGCGCTCGCTTTTCTGCGCGCCGAAACGCGGGCTTGGGCCTGGGTAATTCTGCTACTGACGCTGCCCGCCCTGATCTACCCGTTCAATCCGCGCCTCTTGGGGCTTTCGGTCGCGCTGGCACTCTGCCTCGCCGCCGTTTGGGCGAGCCGGGAGGGATGGTTACAGCCACTCGCCCGCATCGGCCTCGTCGGGGGAACGCTCGCCGCCACCGCCATGCTCGCCCTGATGGGCAGCGTCGGCCTTCTGCAAGCCGAGGGGCGCGATGGGGCGGCCTTGGGGCCGCTGTTAAAACCTTATCTCATCCACGCGGGACCGATTGCCGCCGATCAGCGCGCGTGGCTGGCCCTGCGCCGCGATTTTCCGGAGCGGGAGTTTCTGCACGCCCTCCCCTCCTGGTCGCCGCCACAGGTAAGCGTGTTCGAGCCCTCGGCGTTGCGTGACCCGAAATTCCGCGTGACCTATGCCCTGGTGCAAACCGATATCGCCGAAGCCACCCTAGCTCGTGCCCCTGCGCTCGCGGCAGGCCGTGCCGACGGAAGCCTCGTGCCGCTCGCCCGCCTCACGCTGCCGATCCGCCCGCTGCCGCTGGCCAAAGCCGTGCCCTTCGATCTCACCCTCTACGGCCCCGCCCCATAAAGAACGCCCACGCTCCGTCAGGACCGTGGGCGTCAAGGGTTTCAAGCACCGGCTTGAAACAGGGAAA
>NZ_JBILQX010000086.1:0-14390 GCF_044372965.1 Elstera sp.
TCGTGCTCGTATCAGCCGTACTGGTCGTGGTTTGACGATCCAGCGCGTTCACCACACCGTCGCCATTGGTATCCTGGCTTTGGAAGAGTTGGTTAATCGCCTTGCTGAAGCTTTCGCTGGTGCTCAGGTCGTTATCGTCCACGGCATCATTGATGTAGGAGGTAAATTCATCCTCGGTCACATCGCCGTCGCCATTGGCATCGGATTTTTCGAAGAGCTTCAGCAGGGCGGTGGTGGCCTCTTCCTGAGCCGACAACAGCGTTGCGGCGGTGCTGCTATCGAATTTACCGCCCGGCGGGGGCGGCGGCGCTTTGGCGAATTCCTCTTCGCTTAAGGCACCATCGCCATCGCTATCAAGCTGGGAGACGATTTCGGTGCCGGTCGGGGCCTTGCCCTCAACGCCCTGGGGGCCACCCTGGGGGGCATTGGCCGCAAGGTCGCTGTCGATCTCGGAGGCATCGATCTTGCCGTCGCCATTAACGTCGGCCCGTTGGAAAATCTGCTGGCGCTGTTGAGCAATCGCGGACGCGCTAAAGCCGCCGCTTCCAATGCTGGAAACCATGGGTTTACCTCGTTTTGTCTGAAAGGGGGGCCGACCTTCTGTCGGTATTTTCAGTACGGCGGCCCGAGGCGAAACCCTGCGCTGCGTAATACGAACGGGTTAGCGGGGCATCATTCCCGGCGGCGGCGGAACGCGGCGCAGCAGATCGGCGACGAAAGCCCGACCCTCCGGAGACATTTTTTCGGCCGACGCGACGAGGCTTCCCGTAACGCCCTTGCCAACGGTTTGCATTTGCGCGTCGATTTCAAGGACGGACTGGCGCAATCGGTCGAGGTCGAGGGGCTCCTGTTCCAAAATATCTGCCGTCGTCGCCTTAGCGCGTTCAATCGTGTCGTGCGAGGCGCGGAACCGAGCTTTCACCTCCGCCATCACCGCTTGCAAAACGGCCTGATCGGCGGCGGAAAGACGGGTTGCCAGCCTCTCCAGCATCATCTCCGGCGGCGGGCCAAAGGGTGGCTTCGATGGGCGGCGCAACTCCGACCCAACCAATAATCCGCCAAGGAATAAATTCCCGGCAACTGAGGCCAAGAGGCCCAATTTCATCCACTGCCGCATTCTGCGAACCTCCGAAACTGTGCCTTAGAGAAAATTGAACCAGCTTGCGACAATATCCGCCGGTCCCAGGGTGAGAAGCAGCAAGGGCGAGGGGCTCGCCGCTAGCGTCTGCGCCGGGGCGAGGGCATAGCCCGTCGCCAGCCCCAATAGCAGACTCGCGGCGAGCGAGGCCGTGGGCACCAACCAAAATCGCAGTGCGCGCGCTGCTGCCGGGGCAAGGCGGGGCGAAACCCGGTCGGCGGCGTGCAAAATTCGGTTTTCAAGCGCCGCCGTCTGTTCGGGCGTTGGCGCGGGGGCCGCGCGCCTCAGAAGGTCCGCGAGCGTGTCGGGACCGGATGGATTAGTCATTCTGTTCCTCCTCCAGCCAAGTTGAGAGGCGCGCTCTCAAGGTTCTACGCGCCCGCACCAGCACTGCTTCGAGCGCTGAGACGGACATATCCAACAGATCGGCGACCTGGGCGTTACTATGCCCCTCCTGATAGGTCAGCACGATGGCGGCGCGCTGACGCTCCGGCAGGGCGGCGATAGCATCGGCAATGATCCGATCCCGCGCCTGGGTTTCCAGATCGACCTCGGCCCCCGGCGACGGATCGGGCGGGTCAAACCCCTCCTCCCACGCCACCGTATGTTTGGGCCGCCGCAGCCGATCAAGACACAGATTGATGCAGATACTATAGATCCAGGTTTCCGGCTGCCCGCGTGAGGCATCCCACAGCGCCGCCTTGGTCCAGACCTTTAGCAAGGCTTCCTGCACCACCTCTTCCGCATCGGAGCTATTGCCGAGCATGCGGACGGAGAGCCGCAGCAACCGGGGCGTTTGCTCCGCCACCAAATCGCGGAAGGCGCGCGCGTCCCCCGCAGCGATTCGCGCGAAACGCTGCGCTGCGGCCGAAGGGGCCGCAGGCTGCTCGGCCCGCGCCTCGGGTTTGCCGAAGCGCGGCCACGATCGGCCAAACGCCGATAGAACCATTCAGAAGTACCCTCTGCCGCCGTCCGTCTTATCCCTTATACGGGGGCGGATGGGCGAGCCCTGCGCACTGCCCGGCAAAATTTTCCGAGTGCCGGGCAGTGGGGGAAAAGCAGGCTTAGAAGCTTACGCCGATTGGATAAAGGTGGCGATGCGCGGCAGAATCTGTTCGCGGAACTTACGCCCGTTGAACACGCCGTAATGGCCAACGCCCTGCTGGACGTAATCGATGCGCCGTTCCGCCGGAATGCCCGAGCAGAGGATATGCGCCGCCTGGGTTTGACCCGGACCGCAAATATCATCATCCGCGCCTTCGACCGTCATCAGCGCGGTCTTTTCAATCGCCGAGGGGGTGATAAGCATGTCGCGGTATTTGAACTTGCCCAGCGGCAGATCGTAGTTCTGGAACACCGCCGTCAAGGTTTGCAGATAGAAATCGGCGGGCATGTCCATGACCGTCAAATATTCTTTGTAGAATTTCTTCGTGGAGGTAACGCTTTCGCCGTCGCCCTTCACCAGATTGCGGAACATATCCACATGGGCGCGCACATGGCGGCCAATGTTCATGCTCATGAAGCCCGAAAGCTGCAAGAACCCCGGATAAACCGCGCGCATCATCCCTGCATAGGGCGGCGGCACATGGGTAATGACCATCTGCTTAATAGTTTCAATCGAGCCCGACTGAGCAAACTCGTTCACCTTGGTCGGGCTCACGCGCGTATCGAGCGGCCCGCCCATCAGCACCATAGCCTTGGGTTGGGCCGGATCATTCATCTGGGCCATCGCCGAAACGGCCACCAGCAGCGGCACCGCCGGTTGACACACGGCAACCGCCGTTACGTCCGGCCCCAAGTGGCGCAGGAACTCGATGCTATAATCAATAAACGCATCCAGACCGAAATGCCCCTGCCACAGCGGCACATTGCGGGCGTTGATCCAGTCGGTGATATACACGTCATGCTGCGGTAACAGCGCTTCGACGGTGCCGCGCAGCAAGGTGGAGAAATGGCCCGACATGGGCGCAAAGACCACGACGCGCGGCTGGCCCGTCACGCCCGGCTTTTTAAAGTGCAGCAGATCGCAGAACGGCTTTTGGAGCACGATTTCTTCTTCGATCGGCACCATATGCCCATCGACCAAGGTCGTGCGGATGCCGTAATCGGGCCGATCATGCAGGGGTTTGGCATCGGCCACCACATCGCAGGCCGCCGTGAAAGCGTCCATGATCGGATTGGAGAGCGAAGAGGAAAGACCCGAGCGTCCGGCAAAGGTGCGGACTTCGTTGGCAAACCAACGCAATGGCTCCATTGCCGCCTGTTGAGCGTTATAAGCCTGGTACAAAAACATGGTCATAACCCCTCGCGGTGGCGTTCTGCGGTTCGCGCTATTGTTTACCGTGGCCCTACACAAACAAACCGACAAGATTATTATGACAAGAGACTCAGTTACGAAACAGTTGATAATCGCACGAATTCGCCAGAAAGCGCCGAATTTATCGGAATCTCGACCAATTCCACATGTCTGACATGCGCTAAATCCGGTCCACGATGGCAGGCGGCGACGAGCCTATCGATCAATTCCGGCGCGCCTTGGGCCTGGGCTTCGACCCGCCCGTCCCCCCGATTGCGCACCCAACCGCTGAGCCCGAGCCCCTGGGCCTCCCGTTTCAGCCAATCCCGGAAGCCGACCCCCTGAACGCGGCCCTCGATGAAGAGGTGAACGGCCCGCATCAACCTGCTATTCCGAGCGCCTTAAACAGGAAGGCGTAGGTTTCGGCGATTTCCTCCAGCGCCTTATAGCGCCCGGACGCGCCACCGTGCCCGGCGCTCATTTCCGTGCGCAGCAGCAGAACCGAGTCGTCGGTCTTGGTCGCGCGCAGTTTCGCTGCCCATTTCGCTGGTTCCCAATAGGTCACGCGCGGATCGCTGAGTCCGGCGGTTATCAGGGTCGGCGGATAGGCCTGCGCCGCAACCTGATCGTAGGGGCTGTAGCTCTGCATATAGGCGTAATAGGCGGGGTCGTTTGGATTGCCCCATTCCTCATATTCAAACGCCGTCAACGGCAGGCTGTCGTCCAGCATCGTCGAGAGCACATCGACGAAGGGCACCTGGGCCACCGAAGCCCCCCAGAGGTCCGGGCGTAGATTGAGCACCGCGCCCATCAGCATGCCGCCCGCGCTGCCACCCATGCAGCCGATGCGGCCTTTCTGAGAATAGCCTTGCGCAATTAGGTGCTCGGCGGCGGCGATGAAGTCGGTGAAGGTGTTTTTCTTCTTGAGGAATTTACCATCCTCATACCAGCGTCGCCCGCGCTCCTCCCCGCCGCGAATATGGGCGAGGGCGTAGACGAAACCCCGGTTCAGTAGGCTGAGGCGATTGGTACTGAACGCGGCATCCATACTCGCACCGTAAGAGCCGTACCCGTAAAGCAGCGTCGGGGCGGTTCCATCCAGCGCCACGTCGCGCCGCCGCACGACCGAGAGCGGCACGCGCTCGCCATCGGGCGCGGGGGCCCAAAGGCGCTCGACGATATACTCATCAGGATTATGGCCGCCGGGAATGTCGGTCTGTTGTAGAATTTCCAGGCGCTTACTGCCGACGTGATAGTCGAAATAGGTCTTGGGGCGGGCGAGAGTTTCATAGCGCAAACGTAGGCTCGTGCCGTCCCAGTTGGAACCAGGCAAGACCCAGAGGGCATAGGCGGCGTCGGGGAAAGTAACCTCTTCCGCCGCAGAATCGCTCGTCTGCCCGCCCGTGACGATGCGCACCCGTTTGCGCGCTTCGTCGGTCCGTTCCGCCAGCCACCAGAAATGCCGGGTGCCGCCGATGCTTTCGATAAACACCCCATCGGACGGCGGGACGACTTCCTGCCACCCGGCCTCCTCCGGCGCGTCGATCGGCGCGCGCACGACGCGGAAATTTGGGTGCCGGTCATTGGTCAGAATCAGCCATTCGCCGTTGCGGTCGAACGCGCCATATTCGTGATTGGCCCGGCGCGGGTTCAGGCAGCGCGGCTGTGTGCCGGTGCCTTCGAGCGAGAGAATCCACTGCTCAGACGCGGTTTTCTGCGCCACCGAAATAACCAGATAGCGCCCGCTCGCGCTGCGCTCGATGCCGAGATAGAAGGTCGGATCGGCCTCGTGATAGATCAGCACATCGGTCGCGGGATCACTGCCCAGCGTATGGGCGTAAACCCAGCGCGGGCGCTGCTGGGAATCCTGCTTCACATAGAAAATCCGGCGGCTATCGTTGGACCATTCGAGCCCATAGGTACACTCGCCGATTTCCAACGGCAGAAACGCACCCGTCTTCAGGTCTTTGACGCGCAGCGTGAGGCGTTCTGAGCCGTCCGTATCCTCCAGAACCGCCAGAAACTGCCGGTCCGGCGCAAGCGCAAGGCCGCGCAGGGCGTAATAGGGCAGGCCTTCGGCGCGCGCGTTTTGGTCGAGAATAACCGTGCCCCGATTGGCTTTGGCCTCTTCGAGCGACCCAGCGAGGCAGGTTTGCCCATATTGCTGACCTGGCTGGAACCGGCCCCACAGCCACACGCCATGCTCCCACTCAGGCGGGGTGCGCTCGTCTTCGATTACCCGGCGCTTGAGTTCGGCCAGAAGCGCGGGGCGGCGGTCGTCGCCCCCGCCCAGCACGGTTTCGACATAAGCGTTTTCTTGGGTCAGATAGCCGAGAACCTCGGCGTCTGTCACCTCGGGATAGCCGGGGTCGCGCAGCCACGCCCAAGGATCGGGCCGACCATCGGGGTGCGTGAAAGGTTTTTTACCGGCGGCAGGCGGCGGCGGAAAAGCGCTTTGGCGGAGCATCAGAAACGTCCCAAACTAAGGATCAAACTGAGCGCGGGTTTGGGCTGAGAGGGCCGCAAACCTGGGCGCGCTCGAAAGGCGAAATGCCACCGCCTAACTGGTGCGGCAGTCCAGCACAATCACATCGAAAACCGGATGCTCCAACGGGTGCAGCGCCGGGGACGAGGCGAACATCCAACCGGAGAAGACCACCCGATCCGGGGCTGCAACAAAGGGATCGCTCGGGCTCGGCACCGCCTTGCCTTGGGTTGTCGGTTGCGGCGGGTGATCGATGATGCGCAAAAAGGCGGAGCTTTCGGGCGGCTCTTCCGGCGGGCGCTTGATGCAGGCATCGACATTGATCGTGAGGCTGCCGAAATTGGCCGATTGCCCCACGGGAATGGTGAGTTTTGAGACGCGGGCCGTCACCTTATCCAGTCCCTGAAGCACGGCCACGGGCTTTGCGGGCGGCGGGGTAGGTTGCGGCACGGGGGCGGGTTGCGCCACGGGCGGGCGCGGGGCGGCCTGCTGGGCGAGCGTCGCGCTCGAAACCAGCGCCAGACCCGCCAACACCATTAAGGATCGCAGCATCACGGTTGGGGCGTGCTCGTTTTCGATTTATCGTCGGAGGCGGAAAACAGGAACTTCCCGATCATCTGCATGAAATCCGCCGATGATTTCGTGAATTTCACCGCCTCGCCCGCCGCTAACACGCGGTCGGCATTGCCGGGATTGATATTCAGATAGCGCCCGCCAAGCAGCCCTTCGGCAGCGATTTCCGCCACCGTATCTTCGGGCAGTTTCACGTCCGAGCGCAGGGCGAAGCGCACTTGCGCGAAGAAGGTGGCGGGATCGAGCGCAATCGCCGTGACCGACCCAACCTTAATGCCACTCACCCGAACATCGGTGCCGATGGCGAGCCCATCGGCCCGGTCAAAGCGCGCGGAAAGTTCGTAGGCCCCGCGCGTCCCCCGGATCGATGTCGTGGTATAAGCGTACCAGCCGAAGGCCAGCGCGACGATTAGGACGAAAGCCCCAACCAGAGTTTCCACAACATTCCGCTGCATGCGAAGGCTACCCTTTCTCGAGCCGAAATCTTAGTTTTCGGGCGTCCAGGCTTCGTAGTCGCCGGTCGCCTTATCGCGGTGATTGCCCGCGAGCGCGTGACCGGGCGGACGATACGCAAGCTCGGTGCCGGTCAAATTGGGCAGATGCGGCTTTTGCCACGGGCGCACGGGCGCGTTCTTCGACGGCACCTCGTCGGTGGTCTTATGCAGCCAGCGATGCCATTGCGGCGGCACTTTCGACGCTTCGGGTTCGCCCTTATAGAGCACCCAGCGCTTCGCGTCGCGCACCGATGCTACCTTTTTCTCGCGGTAATAGCGGTTGCCGAATTCGTCTTCGCCGACCAATTCACCGTTCCGCCACGTGTAAAGCCGAGTGCCGAGCGACATGCTAATCCCTTACGCAATTCCCAATCGAACGTCGGCGGCGACTATGGCACTACCGCAAATCCCGAGCAAGGGGCACCCGCAGCGTCAGCCGTTGCAATGAGCATTCCCCCTGCGGTTGTTCACGCTTCGGGAACGACATTTTGCGACGTTTCACGAAGCCAGCAGGCTCTACACGAAGCCCCTCTTGCCGCAGCCACACAGTTAGCGCGAAGCAGAAAGCCCATCAAACTCAGGGATAACTCGATAATGCCTTTACACTGTTTCCGGTTCCCTCTCGCCGCGTGCCTGCTGATCTCAGGCCTTCCAAGTGCCACCCCCCGCGCCGAGGCTGCGAGCGTCATTGTAAGCGTCGAGAATATTCGATCCGCGCAAGGCGAAATTCGGGCTTCGATTACCGATAGTGCTGCGAATTTCGAGGCAAAAGCGTGGACTGACCGCGCGCAGACCCCGGCCCAAACTGGGGCCACCATTCTCCGCTTCGATAATTTACGCCCTGGTCGGTATTTGATTTCCTGTTTTCATGATGAGAATAAAAACGGGTTTCTGGATCGCGGGCTATTCGGCATCCCTGTTGAAGGCTATGGATTTTCGCGCAACGCCCGCGGGACTTTTGGGCCGCCCGATTTCCACGATGCCGCCATTGAGGTGCCCGAGGGGGCTTCGGAGGTAAAAGTCTCCTTGAGCTATTGACGTTCAACCGGCCTATCAGTCGCCCGCGCGCCTAAACGGCGAAAGGGGCAGCAGCGCCACCATCTGCTCGGCAATCGCCGGGCGCTCCTGCTCTAGGAAATTCGCAACCGCCCGCCGAAAGCTGGGGTTGGCGATCCAATGGGCGGAGCGCGTGCGCGTCGGAAGGTACCCGCGTTGCAATTTATGCTCGCCCTGGGCCCCGGCTTCTACCTTGGGCAGCCCTTCGGCGATGGCGTAATCGAGCGCGCGGTAGTAGCAGAGTTCGAAATGCAGGAAGGGCACATCGACGATAGCGCCCCAATTGCGCCCATACAGCGTATCGGCCCCGCGCAGGTTGAGCGCGCCCGCAACCGGCGTGCCGCGCCCGTCTTCGGCGACGATCAACACCACCCGTTCGGCCAGACTCTCGGCGAGTTTGTCGAAAAAAGGCCGGGTGAGATAGGCCGACCCCCAGCGCTTATCGACCGTCGCAAGATAGAAATCATAGAAAGCGTCCCAGTGCCGCCCGTCGATCTCAGGACCGACGAGCGTGCGAATCACGAGACCGCTGGCGGCGACACTCTCGCGCTCCTTGCGAATGGCTTTGCGCTTGCGGCTGGCAAGCGCGCCCAGGAAATCGTCGAAATGCCCATAGCCCTGGTTTTGCCAGTGGAACTGATAGCCGTGCCGCTCGAGGAACCCCGCCGCGATCAGCGCGTCCATATCGGCATCCTCGGCGAAGGTGACGTGGACCGATGATAGCCCGAGGCGCGTGCAGAGTTCGACCAGCGCTTCCGCCAGTTTCTGCCGGGTTTCGGGCGGGGCATCGGGCGCAACCAGCAGGCGCGGCCCCGGAACGGGGGTGAAGGGCACCGCGCCTTGCAGCTTAGGATAATAGCTTCCGCCCGCGCGCTGGAAAGCATCGCCCCAACCTTGGTCGAAGACATATTCGCCCCAGGAATGGCCTTTCAGGTAGAGCGGAACAAGGCCGACAATCTGCCCGTCCGAACTCTCGGCGACCAAGTGGCGGGGCACCCATCCCGTCCGCATGCTGACCGAGCCGCTCTCCTCCATCGCCGCCAGAAAAGCATGACTGACGAAAGGATTGCCTGCCCCGGCGCAGCCATCCCACGCGGCGGCCGATAGATCGGTAATGGCCTCGATTGTGCGCACGCGGGCAACGGAAGGAACGACAGGTTTTGCGGGCGGCGTCGGAAACAGCATAGCTATAAGCGTGGGGTCTCATGCTTCGGACGGCAAGGGGGAAAGGCTCCTCAGACTGTCATAATCTCGCGTTAAAACCGGCTGCATCTTCGTGTGTTGTTTTGGGAGAGTATCAATGCGTGCGCTTTCGCTTTTCACCCTTTTAGGGGGCCTGTCCCTCGCCGCCGTCGCCGCCGCTCAGGCCCCGCAGACGGCCCCCAAGGTGACGATCACCGTCTTCACCTCGACCGATGCCGGGTTGAAGGATGCGCCCTACACGCTGAAGACCTCCACCAAAGAAATGCCGCTGACCATCGGCATCGGCTCGGGGGCCTTCCGCCGGTCGGGCGACGCGGCCTTACGCTTCTACACCGTCTCTGATCGCGGCCCGAACATCGCCTGCGGCGATCTCGAAGGCTATGGCGCGAATAAGGAAGAACTGTGCAAAGAAGCACCGAAGAATGGCCGCGTTTATCCGCGCCCGGCCTATAGCCCGTCGATCTATCAGGTCGAACTCGACCCCGCGACCAGCACCTTCAAGCTTCTCAGCGCAACACCGGTGAAAACCAAAAGCGGCAAGGCCACCTCCGGCCTGCTGAACCCGCTGACGGTCGCCTCCACCGAAATCCCGCTGGATGGCACCGGCGTAAAGCTGAGCCAAGACGCCAACGGCATCGATATGGAAGCCATTGTTGTGCTGAAAGACGGCTCCATGTGGATCGGCGATGAAAACGGCCCGAGCCTGATGCAGTTGGATAGCGACGCCCGCATTCAACGCCGCCTCGTGCCGACCGGCACCGAAAAGGATTTCGCCGCCGCCGATTACGAAACCCTCGGCAGCCTGCCCGCGATTCTCACGAAGCGCAGCCTGAACCGGGGCATCGAATCGATCAGCATTTCGCCCGATGAAGCGTCGCTCTATTTCATCATGCAAAATCCGCTGGCGAACCCGGACGCGAAAACCTACCAAGGCGCGGTCAATTCCCGTCTCTATAAGCTCGATCGCGCCAGCGGCAAGCTCGTTGGCGAATGGGCCTATCCGATGGATCCGATTGCAACCTATCCTGGCGAAAAGAACCCGAATAACAGCACCGTCCGTATTTCGGAAATGCTGGCCCTGTCGGGCGACCGGGTCGTCGTGCTGGAACGCACCGAAAAGACCACGCGCCTTTACGAAGTGGCGCTGACCGCCGACACCAACATCCTCGGTTCGGCCTGGGACGATGTTACAACCACGCCATCGCTCGAAGCCACCCCGGCGGATAATCCCGCCGCCAAAGCCCTGAAAAAGACCATCCGCTTCGATAGCGCCGCCTACCCGGAAGTGCCGGTGAAGCTCGAAGGTATGGCGCTTGCCGGCGACGGTCGCCTGATGCTGATTAACGATGATGATTTCGGCATCGATAGCGGCACGACGAAGATTCTGCTGGTTGACGGCACGGGCATCAAAATGAACTAAGGGATTAGCGCTGAATTTCAGCATTATCTTTGGATAGACGGGGCGCTGCAGGCTGAGGCTTGGAGCGCCCCTTTTCCGTTGCTATCCTGCCGCCACCTCCGCGCGTGGCGCGGGTGCCAAAAGGATATAGTCCCCAAAATGCCGACCCCGAACCCGATCACGCGCGACATCGTTTCCTTCCCCGACCCCGCCCTGGGCACCACCCGCAGTTGGACTGCCCTGCGCTACGGCACGCCGGGCACCGGGCCGAAAGCCTATATTCACGCCGGTCTGCACGCCGATGAACTGCCGGGGTTGCTGCTCTGCGATCACCTGGGGCGTTTGCTCGACGCGGCAGCGGCGCGCGGCGAGATTCTGGGCGAAATTATTCTGGTGCCCTTCACCAATCCCATCGGCCTCGCCCAATGGGTGAATAATACCCATGTGGGCCGGTTCGAGTTGGGCCGGGTCGGCAACTTCAATCGCGGCTATCCCGTGCTCGGCCCGGAAGTGGCCAAACGGATTGGAAAGCACCTCACCGACGATGCCGCGACCAATGTGGCCCTGATTCGCCAGACGATGCGCGAAATCCTGGCCGAAATCGAACCCATTCAGGAGATGGATTTTCTGCGCGTCGCCATCCTCAGCCGCGCCATCGATGCCGATATTGCCCTCGATCTGCACTGCGACACGCGCGCGCTCATGCACCTCTACTTGGGCACGCCCCTGTGGCCAAACGCCAAAGACCTCGCCGCCGATCTCGGTTCGCACGCCACCTTGCTGGCCGAGGACTCGGGCGGCTCGTCGCTCGATGAAGCCATAGGCGGCCCCTGGTGGTATTTGGCCCGCACCTTCCCGGACAAGCCGATTCCCCCCGCCTGCCTCGCCACCACAGTGGAGTTGCGCGGCGAAAGCGACGTGACGGATGAACTCGCGGGCCAAGACGCTGCCGCCCTCTATCGCTTCCTGCAACGACGCGGCGTGATTGCGGGCGACCCCGGCCCGCTCCCCGCGCTAGTGAATGACGCGACCGACCTCACCGCCTCCGATCTGCTGGTAACGCCCGTTGCCGGGGTGATGGTCTATAAGGTCGGCCTCGGCGACCGGGTGAAAAAAGGCGACGTGGTGGCTGAAATCGTCAATCCGCTCACCCATGCGCGCACACCGATCAAGGCGACGACCGACGGGTTCATTCTGGTTCTGCGCGATACCCATAACGTCCGCCCCGGCTTCCAAGTGGCAAAAGTTGTGGGCACGGTCCCGCTTGCCCACCGGCAAGGCTATCTCTTGAGTGATTGAGCTACGCGCCTACCAGCCCGACCATTTGCCGACCCTGCTGCGCTTCGATCTCCCCGCAGAGCAGCAGGTTTTTACCAGCACACCAGTGCAAGTCTTGGCGCGGATAACGGGCGATGCCGAGCGGCAGCCGGTGACGATCCTCGACGGGGCGGTGCCGGTCGGCTTCTTTCTCCTGTGCGTGGGCGCGCATCGGGATAAATACCTGCCGGAGCCGGACCCGGCGGCGGTGGCATTTACCGCGCTCAGTATCGATCCGGCGCGGCAAGGCCAGGGCATCGGGTTTGCCGCGATGACCCGGCTTCCGGGCTTCATCGAGGCGCATTACCCTGAAGCGCGGCGAATGATTCTCGCCGTCAATCAGCGCAATCACACCGCCTTGCGGCTCTATGCCCGCGCCGGGTTCGTCATTAGCCATACGCGCGACGGCCCCGCCGGGCCGCAATGGGTTATGGAGAGCGCTTTACCCTCGATTAAGCGCTAGAAACCGCCCAATATCCTGAAACTCCAGCGCGAGGGCCGCGCGGCGCTCGGCAGCTTCCTCATCCTCGCCCCATTTCTCGATCTGATAGCTCTCGTCCAACTGGCTGAGGGCATAGGTTTCCTCGGCGCTCAATCGCCCGTCGAGCAGTGCCAGCGCCAGCACGAAGGAACCTGCGGCGGGGGCCAAGAGGGCGAAGGCGGTTAGTTCGGCGTCGGTGAACCCGTCCAGTTTGGCGCGCAGGGGCGCAAGCGCCGCCGTATCTTGCGCCACGGGCATCAAGCCTTCCGTGATCGCCAGCGTTACGCTATAGGTCGCCGCAAACCAGTCCAGCAGCGGATTCCAGGCCGCAACCTGCCGCGCGGCGAGCGTCGCATCGTCGCCGCTCCGGTAACAGAGCAGATCACTTTCCACATAGGCGAGGGCTTCGGTAGTGACAGCCTCCCGGCGTGGCCCAACCCGATCCTGTTGAGTGAGAGCGAGCCGGTTGAGCGGCATCGCCAGCGGGCGCACCTCGCCGGTTTGCTCGGCCCATTCCGCCGCCAGCGCTTCGGCCAGGGCGGGGGTTGCCGCCGTCAGAATCGCCCCTGCGGGGGTGCGCACGGGCTTGCCGTCCAGGGTTACGCCGAACCCGCCGTCGACGGTGGCTGCCGCTGCCTGCTTATAAAAACGCTTCATGCTGTCTCGTTAATTAGAGCCGCCGAGCAGCCCCTTGAAGAGGCCCTTGATCGCGCCTGCGGGATCATTGGCGGCGGGTTTGGTCGCGGGGTTGATCTGGCCCGGTTGGGCCGGGGTGGTGGCCGCCGGGGCCGCGCTGGCGACGCGCTGGCCGCAGGGAGTGCCGGGCTGGCCGGTCGGTGCACTCGGTGTTGCGCTCTGCTGCCCGAGCAAAGCCCCGACGATGCCCAGCGCGCCTTGCGTCTTCTGCCCGCCAACACCCAAAGCTTGAGCCACCCCCACCGCCGCGCGCGCCGTTCCGGCAGCGTCCGGGGTAACGGCGGGTTTCGCAAAGCTGCCGCGCACATGGAAGGGCACGGCGGCGAGTTGCGCCGGATTGCCGGGGGCAAGCTGCGGGTCGAAGCTCAAATCCAAGGTTTCACTGGCAAGCGACAGCCCGCCGCCGCCGCGCACCGTAAGACCGGGGGTATCGACCGCCAATTGCTGCACGGTGCCCTGCCCGCGCGCGAACTGGGTGCGCGCCACCGTGCAGGTGAGTTGCGTCACATCGGCGGGCTTCAACGACAGAAAGGTCAGATATTTGCTCGATAGCGCCTCTGCTGCCGACCCCACCAACTGCCCCGGCCCGGTAGCGAAATTCACCGGCCCGTCGAAACTGGCCGCGAGCGCGCGCAAGGTTTTACCTTCGGCGGAAATCTTAAAGCCCATATCGGCCTTGGCCTTCAACACGGGCTCGTCGCCCAGCAGGGCCGACAGTTGCGCGGTATCGACCCCCGCCGCCTCGCCGGTTAGCCACAGCTTACCGCTGGGTTCGATCAGCGCTTCCAAGGCCATTTTCCCGTCCGCCGCCGAAAAACGCAGCGGTTTGAGGGTGAATTGCCGATTGCGCAGGGCGACCGCAAGGCTCGCGTCCTTCACCTCGCCGCGCCCGAATTTAAGCCGACCGACCGCAAGCTTCACATCACCCTCTACGGGCGCTTGCGTGATCGCCACCAGATCGACCGGCGTATCGGGGATCACCCGATCCTCCGCCCTGGCCGCGCCTGCGGGAGCCGAGTTTCCGCCGCCCGACGCGGCCGGAGCCGGGTTCGCTTTACCGAAGAAAGGCGTCAAATCCACTTCCGGGCTGGCAAGATCCGCCGTGACGCGCGGCAGTTTCGCCCCGAGATCGACGCCCGCCCGCCCGGTGACGCGCGTTACCCCCCAATCCAGCACCAAATCAGACACCTGGGGCGCCGTCGCCGTGCCGGTGAGTTTCGCGGTCAGCGACGCCCCGGCGTCGGGAACAAAG
>NZ_JBILQX010000101.1:0-12133 GCF_044372965.1 Elstera sp.
ATGTTGTTATTAGCCCGGCGATTCCCCTGGCCGACATGACGCCGCTCGAGCGCCTGTACCTGTCCACAGCCTTCGAGGAGGAGATCCCGGAAGCGGGCGGTCTAGCCTCCTACGGCGCTCCCGAAAATGGCATCGCAAATTTCGGAATTGTTGGCCGAGCCGACCTCGCTGCGGCAATCGCGCAATCGCGTGCGCTGGACTGCGGGCTTGTGTCGATTTTTGAGGGGATTTTGGAGGCCGCCGCCGAGGCTGAAGAAATCGAATTCGACCTGGACGATCTTGATACCCAATATACCCTCGTGCTTCAGGCCATCCTCCGGCGCTCCGCGAATATTGATCGTTTCATCGTCTATCATGCGTTCACCTGCGGCAAACTGCGGATGAACGGCTTCGGCGGCGCGGTCGATCTTATTGAGGCCGACCGGATCGAAAGCTGGTCAACCCACGACCAGGTCCGCAAATGGCTTGAGCCCGCAGCCGCCTAATAATCAAGTCACAGCAGAGGAGACCCGGCATCCGGCGACGGTGCCGGGTTTTCTTCTGCCAGCGGCCTAAAGGAAAGCAGGGCTTTGGACGGGCGGTTCAACAGCTTCCGAGGAAGACGCCAATGACGTCCCTGATCCCGACCCCTTCAACCGCTTTAATCACAGAAGAGCCCCCGCCGCTCCGTCCGGCCAACAAGGCCGCGATCTTCGACGCGCTTGAGGCCGCCGGCATCGCCTATGTCGAGGTGCCGTTCAACGGCAGCGGTGATGAGGGTTTCGTCGGCGAGCCAACGGCTTACATCAATAACGGGAGCACGGAATCCCCTCAATATACGCCAACCACCTTACCCTCGCTCATGATCCCCTGGCAGGCAATGTCGATTGAGGGCCAGGAGATTATTGAAGAGCGCAATTTGTCCGACGCTCTGGATGCCGCCACCTGGGATTGCACCTATGCCACGTCCTGTGGCTGGCAAGATAACGACGGAGCCGAGGGAACGGTGACCTTTCAGTGCGATATGCGCACCATTGAGGTCGATATGGCCGAATTTTATACGGCAACCAACTCACGGATGAAAATCTTCTAAGGGAGGCGGTGATGGCGCATTGTTATTATCATGCCGTCTCTTCCGCCCGCAAATGGGGCGGAGATCCGGTTGAATATCAGCATCTTCACGATTGGTTCGATGAATCGAAAATGCTGCTGGCGGATTTTCGGCATCGGGCCTTACGGCACCATGCCGAGGGCATTTGGAAGCTTCAGCAGAATTTTGGCACGACGCTGCTCCTGTCGACCGGGCGGATCGTTCCGGTCCGCCTGATCGGCGAGCAACATGTGCTTGAGGATCTGGGCCGCATCCCCTCTTTCGCCGATTGGGCGCTGCGGATTCAGCCAGAGCGCTGGATGGCTCCGCCGTCGCGGATCCGGGAGGTGGAAGTCGCCTGAGACACGAACCCGGCCCATCCAGGGGCCGGGTTTTCTTCTGTCAGCAATTTAAAGGAAAGGAAGGCTTTCGCCGGGTTGCCATTCTGGCAAGCCAAAAGGAATTTCTATCATGCTCGACGGTTCCTTGATCCCCAGCTCCACCATCGGACAGATCTGCGCTCACCGTGATCTCGCCCTGAAGCATTTCGCGAACGCCCACCAAAAGCTCACTGAGGCTGATGCAGCGCTGGCGGAGGCTATTACCGCGCTGAGCCAAGCCGCTCCGGCAGGGAATGCCTATTACCACGGTCATCAAAGCGCCAGCGAGGAGGAGTTTCTGCGGCGTTTGAAACTCCCCACGGCCGAGGCCTATCTGGCCTTAGCGACCAAGATCGTCGATACGCGCGTTTGGTCGCACTTGGTGGCAACCACCGACCTTGAGCGGTTGATGGATGCGACCGCCAAGGCGCAGTTGCGGGAGCAGCTGACCACCAACCCTGCTCCCGCCACCGAAGAAACCATCCGCGCCACGCTTGAGACCCTGATCCTAGACTCTGGCATGATTTTCCGGAGGGGTGTGGCGACGGCCTTTTCCAACCTTGATCGGCGTTTCAAAAGCCATGATGGCTGGCGGATTGGCAACCGAATCATCATTGCGAACGCGCTCAACGAGTGTGGCAGCTGGAGCTATCGCACCTGGAATAATCCTCGGCACGTCATCGCCGATGTTGAACGTATTTTCCTGGTGATCGATGGCAAGCAGTCCCTGCCCTCCCATCTTGGCCTCGTTACTGCAATCGACGGTGCCAAGAAGGGTTACGGGCCGTTTCAAGGCGAAGTCGAGACCGACTATATCCGCGCCAGGGTGTTTATGAACGGCAATGTGCATCTCTGGTTCACCCGCCCGGATTTGGTCATGCGGGTCAATCAGCTGATCGGCGAGTATTATGGCACGCCCATCCCGGAAGAGCGCGCCCCGGATTTCACCGCAGATATTCTGCGGCCCAAAACTGGCATCGCCAAGAATTTCGGCTTCTACCCAACGCCCAAGGACGCCGCTGATCTATTACTGGGCCATGTTCGTTTCGGTCGCGTTGACCCTGCGGCGTTTCGCGTCCTCGAACCCAGCGCAGGCACGGGCAATCTAGCCCGGCTCGCCGTCGAGAAGGGCGCGACCGTCGATTGCGTCGAGTTTCAATCTGCGCTCGCCGATGGCCTGCGCGAGAGCGGCCTCTATCGATCGGTCATCACCGGCGACTTTCTCGCTCTCACGCCAAAGGCTGACTATGACGCCGTCATAATGAACCCGCCCTTCGATCACGAGCGGGACATTGACCATGTCCTCCATGCCCTTGCCTTTTTAAAGCCTGGTGGTCAGCTCGCGGCGATTATGTCGGCCGGTACCGAGTTTCGGGAAACGAAGAAGAGCGTCGCATTCCGCGCCATCGTCGAGAAACATGGCGGCGTCTTTCTAGATCTGCCGCCAGCCTCATTTGCGAGCGTCGGCACAAACGTCAATACCGTGATCCTTCATCTGCGCAAGCGGGCTTAGCACGGGTTGGGCGGCCTTGGGATCTGCCCAGCCGCTCAATGCAGAACCGGTGGAAGCATCGCAAAGGAAAGGAGGGCTTTGGCAGGGCGGTTCAACTGCTTCAGAGGAAGACATTATGACCGCTCTCCAAATCCCCGCCGAAATCGACCAATCCACCCCGGAATATGCCGAGAAGGTCGCGCAACTGAACGACCAATTCCGCCAGACGGGTCGGGGCGGTAAATCCGTCGTGACCCAGGGTATCCAGGCACTCGGCCCCATCGCGGTGATTCTGCTTCAGCGCGCAGTCGCCACATTCACCGACTTCACCCCCGACAATGACCCTCACGGCGAGCGAAGCTTCGGCCTCATCGAGCGCGATGGCTGGCCAAAGGTTTTTTGGAAAATCGACTATTACGATACCGATTTTCATTTCGGCTCGGAGGATCCCGCCGATCCGTCCAAGACCGGGCGCATCCTCACCATCCTGCTGGCATCGGAGTATTGAGCGATGACCCGCAATGCACAGCTTCTATTTCCCGAAATGTCCCAGCGACAGCCCGTACAAGGGCCGATCGATGCGCAGTTAGGGTTTGACGATCTCAAAGATAAGCGCTTCAGCGAGCCTATGTTGATAGGCAAGCACGAGTGGCGGATTCGTTACGAAGTGTCCGGCACGATCAATTACGAATGGCGTCGGCCACCGGCGCAGTCCTGGGAGCACTATCGCGATTGGCCAACCTATGATTTTAACAACGGCATGACCCTCGGTCTCCCAGTAGGGCTCAAGCGCCTGTTTGCACGCGAGGCGGCCGACGTAGCGGCCCAGAAGGCTAGGCGGTTCGTAATCGTCGATATCAATGCCCACGCTGGCACGGTAAAACTGATTTCGCCCGAGGGCGTGACATACGACTGTTTGGAAGGCCATAGCCAATCAGTTATAATTCGGACGCCGATGGCGTTAGGCAGCAACCGAATAGTGCTTGATGCAGCGAGCCCCATCATGGCGCAGCTGACAGTGCCAGCCACCTAGATAGTTCCTTTTCTGTTCTTGCTCTGATAAGGTCGCACTCTGTTCAACAGAGCGCGGCCTTTTTTCATGCCCATTACCCGAACTACCGTTAATCCGCCCGGCGGCATCGCTGAGATCGATCCGGTCAAGCGACCGATCAATGCTGAAATGCTCGGGCTTATGGACGTCTGGGGCGTCACGCGCGCCGCCCTGCTGGCGGCGATGCTCTCCGGCCCTAACGCACCCACGGGCCAACCTGCGCGCGACGCAATGGACCTTGTCATTATGGAGGCTACCGACGGTGCAGTGCCGTGTCCGGCGCTGGTTTACGCGAAGCTGCTTCTGCTCGATTCGAAATTGCGCGGCGCGGTCAAGGCCATCGTGGAGAGATACGCGGATCAGCCGCGTATTGAACTGTGCCTCCCCCGCGATGATAGCGAAGCCCGCAAAACCGTTGGTGCCCTGTTCGAGCACGAGGCCTTCGAGCATCTGCCGCTGACCGCCGCCGGAGCCAGGATTGCCCTGTTGACCGTCGGTCGCACGCTGCGGGAGCGCGGGGTTGACGTGCATTTTTGCTTCCCTGCCTGAATGGGCTCGGCTCTGCCCCTCGGTTAGGCTCCTAACCGAAAGCCCGGCCGTCAGGCAACAGCGGTAGAGCGGTTTTTTCCCCTGGCCTAAAGGCCATTCCTCGCGAAACAAAAAACCCCTCTCTCGCCGTCCTCCGCTTTGCTCCGGCCCTGCGGGTGCCTGCGGCCGTTCCCCCGGTTAGGTCGCCGTCGAGGCAGACGCCGGACCCCAATCAGGAGAGCACCATCATGAACGCACATACCCTTTTCCAAGCAGGTCTCGAAGCGGGTCACACTTGGCGAGCCAATCCGACGAACCGCTCCTTCAGCACCCTGCCCTACTACGGCCAGCGCTCCCTCGATGCGCAGCGCTTCAATCGCGCTTTCGCCTTCGCCCTTCAGGCCGATCCCACCATCGATGCCAACACCGCCTACAGCACTCTCCTTCAGCAGCGTCCGGATCTCGCTGAACTCTACGGGGCGGCGCAATAGCGCCGCCTTCTACGTCCAATTTCCGCCGTAATCCATTACTATTTTTTAGGAAAATCGACCTTGGAGACATCAATGCAGCGCATTGGTACCTTTATTCAGAACCATAAAGCCGCAATCATCAAAGCCCAGTTACCCGTTTTTTCGGTGATTTATACCCTATGTGCTGCGTATGGTATTTATTTATTCCAGGGGAATTTTATATTCATCACGTCTTTCATCGCATATCATCCAGATATAGTGTTAACTCTAGAGCCAGGATCGGCGCTTAAACTCTTTACGTTTGTTAGCCTATTCTTTGTTGCTGGTGTCCTCGGTTCTGCTCTTTCGTTTGTATCCTTACGTATGCCGCGTGTCGCTCAAGGTAGTTGGTTCACTACAATTATTGTATGGTATATCGTGTTCCTTGGTGTGATTAACCATTATGCCGAATCAATCGTCCATTTTGCAGCCATCCTCGGCGTCTTTCTCTTCGTCGCGGCCTTTATTTGGACCTTCATCCAGCCGCAGCCAGAATCGGTAAACGCTTAAACACTTTCAATCGTCCCAGGCTGGGCGTTTCCCCTTTGGGGCCGGGCTCTACTCGCTTCGCTCCCCAAGCCCCTACGGGTCTTGGCCCTTCGGGTGACGATCCCTAACGCGGTCCTGCGCTCAGCCACGACGTCAGAGCGCGCGGCGCAAACCCGATGGCAGGCCCTGGTGGGTGTACCGGGCAGTCCTGAAACCGGCCTCGCCAAGGGCGGCACCGCCGCATGCGCGGCCCGACCGGCGAGACCGCCGAGCCGGGCCGATACAAACACCTGTGCGCCCGAGAGGGTTAGTCTCTGCTGAGGGCCGCTCCGCGTCCCACCTTGTGGGCGGCCCTGCGCCTTCGGCTTGGACCGCCTAATACGGATGGTTTTTCTTTGATTTCAGTTCCAGAGCCGCCATGCCTCTTTTGGTCTTAGCAGAGACCGGTCGCGCAAGCGCGCCCTTGGTTCACCTTGTCGAACGCCCTCTTTGGGGGCAGGAGGGCCGCGTCCGGCGCAGGGCGCAAGCGCCCCGCCCCAGCCGCAACCCACCTACCCAAGAGCGCATCCCGACAAGGCGTCCCATCCCTACTAAGACCGAGGCACCGGCGGCTCCGAAACTGAAATCTGTAAAGAAAGAGGCCTGCCTTTTTATCCAGTAGGTAAAAAGTCTTCTTCCCGGCTCACCAAAACTGAAATCACCTTATCATTACTGCATCAATACCTTTATTTATCGTTGCAACGATAATTATTTACTTGTCAGTAACCAGAATAGTCATTATTATCAGAGGCATAGAGGATGACTTAAACGGAGTAACGAAAATGCTAAAGGCGGTTTTTTCCGGCTACATGACCCGCGACCCGGAAATTGTTCATCGGGAAATACGCAACGGTAAAGAGCGGCTGATTGTCCGCTTTGCTATCGCACATAATAAGCATTGGTATGACCAAGACGGCAAATTGAAGAAGAAGACAACATACCTTGAGCTAAGCGCTTTTGGCAGTGACGCTAAATATGTATCAGACTATCTACGCGAGGGCTCTTATATTGCTGGCCTAGCAGGTATCGAGAACAGCAAATACGAAAAGCAGGGGGTGACTGTTAACACCTATGCTTTTCCCGTTCTCGAAATTGAAGCCCCGAAGTTGAACCGCGATAGCAACGGCAGCGATGCGCCGCCGCACACGAGCCGGGGCAGCGTGGGCGGGATTGATGACGAAATTCCGTTTTAAGACTCACTGATCCGGCCCCGCCATCTTTCAAATCGACACGGGAAGACCAATGACCCCCTACGAAATTGCCGAACTTACCGGCTTTGACGATGGAAACCGTATCCCAAGCCTCCCCATCCCGGAACCGGAAGCCTTGGCTGCGCTGGTTACGGATAGCCACACCGCAATCAGCGAATGTCTCTTGAATACCGGGCTAGAAGGCGATCTTGAAGCCCTGCTATGGGCACAAACAAACGCCTGGCATCGCTTGTTGTCAGACCTTGAGCGCCGCGCCGATAGTTTGCGAAGCCAAATCAAGGATTTGATCGAACGGGGGGACACAAGCGAAATCGGCACCGTTGAGCTTGAGCAAAAAATGGAGGAAGCCAAGCATTACGACGCCCGAATTGAGGTTTTTACGGAAGCGCTGGGGGCTGCTGTCGTCTGTTACGAAAAAGAGATAGGCCGCCCATGGTTCCCGAGGACCGGCAGCATCAAGGGTAATAACTATACTGCTGCCCGCCTGAACGCCCGCGATTACCTCAAAGCCGCTGCCAATAAGAAAAATACCGCTAACTTTCCCGCCGGGACTCCGGTTATCGCCTTCGGGGATAGATCAATAGAGGATTACAATAGGGTATGGAGAATATTGGACGCGGTTCTAAAGCAGTTCCCTGATTTGGTTCTTCATCACCCTGGCGATACAAAGGGATTTAGCGTTATTGCAACCGCTTGGGCAAATGCCCGTAACCGCGCACAAGTGGCATGGCCCCCGGATTTCAACAAAGACAAGCGCAGCGCCGCCTTCAAGCGCAATGAACGCATTCTAACTATTGAACCCGCTTGTATCGTTACCTTCGGGAGTGAGCCAATAACTCTAAATCTGATCCAGAAGGCCGAGCGTCAGAAAATCCTGATTGTTCAACGTTGAGGCAACCTCGGGGCAGGGGAACCCCTGCCCCATGACAAAACCACCTAAACCCTGTACTGTTCAGCCAGAGGATTTGAACCATGACCCAAGCGCCCGACACCCTAGCAAATATCGGCCTCGCCTTCACAGGCGAGTTGACCGAACGCGAAAATCGACTGCGTGCGGAGTTGACCCAGGCTCTCGGTAAAATTGCGGAGCTGATTACCAGCGGTTTTGATGGGATCCGTAAGGACATAGCCGAGCTAAAGGAAAGTGACCGCCAATTGCTCAGCGGATTGCAAAACCTGCAAGGGCAGGTGACGGCAATGCAGCGCGCCCCTAAAGGCTAATCTTATTCGCGGGAGAGTGAAACGCTCTCCCGCTTCCCGCAAACAAGGCCAGGATGGTCCGCGCCGGGGCAAACGGGCGTCTCGCGCCGCAAGCGACGCTAGGGTCGCGCAAAGCGCGACCGCCCGGCACGCCGGGCGACGCCCTCACATCCACAAAAATAGACCGAATGGTTTTAGGCTCAGCCGGTATCGTGATTCTCTGAATCCGACCATCACTCTGCATCTGCCTCTGCATCCTCCTCTTCCTCTTAACCCGCTTCTGTTTCCTACTCCTTCTCACAATCCTCATCCTCATCTCATCCTTCTGCTTCGTCCTCCTTGCCTTCCTTGTCTTATGCTTCTGCTGCCGAATACCGCGAACCCAGTCGTAAGGCTAAGGTTGGGCGTTTCCCCTTTGGGGCCGGGCTCTACTCGCTTCGCTCCCCAAGCCCCTACGGGTCTTGGCCCTTCGGGTGACGATCCCTAACGCGGTCCTGCGCTCAGCCACGACGCCAGAGCGCGCAGCGCAAACCCGATGGCAGGCCCTGGTGGGTGTACCGGGTAGTCCTGAAACCGGCCTCGCCAAGGGCGGCACCGCCGGATGCGCGGCCCGACCGGCGAGACCGCCGAGCCGGGCCGATACCAGCGCCTGTGCGCCCGAGAGGATTAGTCTCTGCTGAGGGCCGCTCCGCGTCCCACCTTGTGGGCGGCCCTGCGCCTTCGGCTTGGTCCTCCTAGTACGGATGGGTTTTCTTGGATTTCAGTTTCTGACCCGCCGGTGATGTGGTTGCTGGCAGAGACCGGGCGCAAAGCGCCCTTGGCCGAGGGCAGGTACGCGCCCTACAGCCGGCCAGGGCCGCGATCGTCGCAGGGCAAGCCCCGCGCCGCCCGCACCCCTAACCGTCCCGGGCGCATACCAACCCTCGCCCATCCCTGCCTTGTCGCAACCACCGGCGGCTCCGAAACTGAAATCTGTAAAGAAAGAGGCCTGCCTTTTTATCCAGTAGGTAAAAAGTCTTCTCCCCGGCTCACCAAAACTGAAATCACTTTATCATTACTGCATCAATACATTTGCTTATCCTTGATAGACCGCTTATTTACTTGCCAAAAATCAAAATAATCATTATTATCAGAGGCATAGAGGATGACTTGAACGGAGTAACAAGAATGGATCAAAACTTAGGTGCCCCGCTCACTGTCGACTTCATCTTCGCCGACGATCAGCAACATACTCCTCGTGAGCGTTCGCTCCCCTGGGAAGAGAAGCGTGGTGGCGTCACCGTCGTTGTCGAACCTTTGCAACATTGTTGGGCCGAAGACATGCGGGCTTTCCACGACAGCGACCGGAAGTATTGTTACTACGCCGATTGGATTAAATACGGCCCGCGCGCCAGGTTCTTCAATCATCCCGAGACGCGGGGTGATGATGTGATGATGAAGGCCCGCGCAATGATCGCCCGTGAAATTACAGACGGTCTTTGGCACTGACCCTGGGACACCAGGCTGAGCGCCCTCTGATCACCAATTCCCACGCTTCCGTGTGTCTAATCCTCGGAGTCTTTTTCATGAAATCCCTGCTTTCTGCCCTTGCCCTCCTCTCTCTCTCTGCCTGTGTTGCCGTCCCCGGCGGTTCCGGGCAGATCGGTGATGCCTGCGGTGACCTCGGATGGGGACGCATTGGCGGCACCCTTCTCGGTGCCGGCGGCGGCAGTTATCTCGGCTCACAGCTCGCCGGGGGCGGACGCTCGAGCCAAGGCCTCGCTATCGCCATCGGCACCCTGGCCGGAGCCGCGGGCGGATATTTCGCAGGAAACTCCATCGACAGCGGCCAATGCGAGCAAGCCCGGTATGCCCGCGACCAAGCCTTGAACCATGCGCCCATCGGCCAGCAAATCGCCTGGAACACAGGCCGGGCGGGCGGCACCTTCACGCCGATTCGCGACGGGTACGATAACTACGGCACTCAATGCCGCGAGTATCAGTCAACGATTTACGTCGATGGACGCGCCGAGACCGGCATCGGCAGGGCTTGCCGCCGACCTGACGGTCGCTGGAACCTGGTGCAGGGGTAACCATCATGCGCTTACTTCTCACCGCTGCCCTCCTCATCACCCTTCCCCTGCCCTCCCTCGCCGCCGATTGGCGGCGGGGAGACCGGATTGATGTGGCCTCTATCGCCCAAGTGATCGATGGCGACACGCTCCGCGTCATCGTTAAGGGCGAAACCGTCAACATCAGGCTTCACGGCATCGATGCCCCCGAGCATGGTCAAACCTGCGGAGCGGTACCCTGCGGCACGCTCGCCACCGAACATCTCGTTCAGCTCGTCAACGGCACCCCCGAAGCTTGCCGTTCGAACCGGATGCATGGCGTCTGTTTGCGAGCGTCCTACCCGCTCACCTGTACCGTTACTGACCTTGATCGCAAGTGGAACCGGCCCGTCGCCATCTGCTTGGCGGGGCGTACCCCTGTAAACGAAGGGATGGTTCGCGATGGGTATGCCTTTGCGGCCTATTCCGACGATTACGCCCCGCTCTTCGCCCTCGCCCGTAAAGGAAAGCGGGGCTTGCACGGAATGGGCGCACTTCAAGACAGGGACAGTCCTGCCGCCTTTCGGCGCAGCCGCTAACGCTCACGAGGATACGAGCATGTTTGATCTGTTCAATAACCCGGCCATTGATCCCACGAACGTCATTCCGTTTCCTGCCAAACTCCGACCGCATGCGGTGCCGCTTCCAAAGATGCACCCGCTGACCTTTGCCGTCATCGAGCTCAGCCAGGCCGACCGCTACGAGTGGGCCGTCAATAATCTCTTTGTTGAGCCGGTTGATGATCCCGACGCGGCTGAGGCATATGCCAGGGCGAATATTTCGATGCACGGGGTTATTTTGATCGATGCCCTGGTGCGCCCGGCCCTGGTCGACTATCCCGGCCTCACCGAGTGGTTCCCCATCACCCTCGAGATCGCCGCTATCGAGCGCGCCGATCTCGAAGCCCGTGTGCCGCATCCGTACCGCTACCTTTGATATTTGAGGCCATCATGGGCGTTTTCGATAAAGACCCTGAAACCCTCGCCCGCGAAGAAACCGCTTATCTCAAGCAGCGGCTGCTCGAGAATATCGATAACCTTATCCCTGCCATCTTCCCGAAAGCCAAACGAAAGGGCCGCGCCTGGAACATTGGCGGGCTCGACGGTGCGCCCGGATCGTCGATGTTTATCTACCGCGACAAGGGAAATTGGGGCGACCAAGCTACTCTTGAGAACGGAAACCTCTGGAAACTAATCGAGATCACCCAAAACTGCCGAGATTTTCGGGACGCGAAGGATTGGGCGCGCGCCTGGCTGCGCGAGCCCGCCCGCGCCAAACTTGCCGAACGAAAGGCCGAGGCCGTCGCTGACGACGCCCCGACCACGCCCGAAGACGCGCAGGCCCTCTGGAAAACCGGCCGACCGATCGAAGGGACCGCCAGTGCGATCTACTTGGCCGGGCGCGGTGTCCCCGACGCGTATCGCGTCAAACACCACGACGACGCCACCCCGAAGGGCAAACGGCGTCAACAAGCGACCCTCGTGCCCTATCAGCTGATCGACGGCACCCTCGCTTGTGTCCAGCGCATCCTCATCACGCCCGACGGTAAACGCGCCCGCAAAGACAATAAGCTCTCGATCGGCCCCGCCTCGGGCACGATGGCCAAGCATAATGCCGCCGTGGGTTTTACGCGCGTGCTGATGGAAGGCCCCAGCGACGGCATGGCCGGCGCGGCGATGTTTCCTGAACTGCCGGTTTATTCCGCCCCCGGAACCGGCCACCTCGCCAAAGCGCCGATCCTGGCCGACAGCGAAATCCTCTATATCCTGATGCACAACGACAAAAAGAACGGCGGCTTAATCGCCGCCGAAAAGCTCATGCTTCAATATGATCTCTACGCCCCGCACGTCACGATCATCGCCCTCTATCCGCCAGGCGAATTGAACGATTGGGACGATGCCCGCAACCACCCGGACTATGGCACCGCGGCGTGCCGTGCGCTGCTGGGACTAAAATAACGACGCGGCTTACGCCGCCTCGTCGACCGTAACCGCCTTAGGCTGCGGCACATCGACGATGTAGGGATTGACCGCGTAGCGGTAATCCCATTCCCGTCGATCAAAATAGGCCACCCG
>NZ_JBILQX010000293.1:0-2738 GCF_044372965.1 Elstera sp.
CCGAGGAGATAGCCGCATGAAGCGCCTCACACTCTTGGCGATTGGCCTTCCACTTGCGTTTGGGGGCGTCGCTCCCGCATTCCCGGCGATGGCGCAACTGAAAGTCTATGATGGCCAAAATCACGTCGAGAATATTCTCTCGGCTCTGCGGGCCTTCATTCAAATCCAGAACCAGCTGACCATGCTGACGAAACAGCAGGGCGGAATTGATCGTTTTGCGGCTCAGATGTTGATTGGTCAGTCGATACAGGTCATCGGCCAATTGGCCAACCTAACCAATGCGCTAGGCGACCGTCCCCTCTACGACGGAGTTTACGGTCCACTGCCTCCGGGGCAAACCGGCATCGCCATTAGTGATAGCTGGAACGAACCGCGCTCGATTGGTCACGCAACCAGTTGGAACACATACGCCGTGCTGCGGGATCAATTATTACAATCCCAGCGCCAGATGGAGCAAGTCCAGGTTAATCTTGCCAATAGTAATACCCAAGTCGGTGTCGTTGGTTCTATTCAGGCAGCCACCGAAATGCTCGGTACCTTGGGCGATCAGCTCAATACCGTCCAACTGGTCAACGCCCAACAGCTTCGCCTGATGAATGCCCAGGAAGCGCAGCGCCTGCAAAAGCAGGAGCGCGGTCTCGCCGCCTACGAGATCCAGTCGGCCCCTTTGCAAATCACCTTGCCGCCGTCGCGCTTACGGAGCCTGTTTGAATGAGCGGCCCCAATCTCAGCGCCGTCGATTTGCAGGAGTTCATGATCCCGTATCTTCTGAACGGGCTCAACCGGCTGCAATCGGTCACCGATGGCTTGCTCTATGTTTTTGGGGTCCTGGCAGCGGCTTTCCTCGCCTTCAAATATATTATGGCGACCGAAGAGACCCAGATGCAGAGCCTGCGCTGGCTCGCGCCGCAAGTGCTGACGATGATTACGATCGCCTGGCTCGCGTCCAATATTGCTGATGTTTCCTACGTCATTCATGCCAGCCTAACGAAGGCTGGGATGATGAGCGGCGGTTTCGATGAGAATAGCACGCCGCTCTATAACCCAGTCATGATGCTCCTGCTGTCGACGCGGGTCTTCGAGATCATGGTCTCGACCTGTAAAATCATCGACTGGTTGAACCCCTTTACCATCGTCGGTGCAGCCATTGGCGTTATCTGCCTGATTGCAGCGGGTATTATCCTTTTTCTTTTCACGCTGATTAAGCTCTACCACTTCAAAGCTATTGTCATTGTCGGAAGCCTCATGGTCCCGCCGGGACTATGGCCGCGCACGGCGACAATTACCGAAGACTGGCTCACCCACGTTCTCAATGCTGGCCTGTCGATGTTCATGCTCGCGGTCTGTGTCAGTCTTCCCTACGATTTCTTTAAAGAAATGAACAATTGGAACAAGGTTTCTTGTTCTGCCGTTTCCTTCATATGGATCGGCGTCAGTTTCCTGGCTTGGGCGCTCATCACCGTCAGCATGACCCAGAGCTTCTCCCGCCTGATCTCCAAAGCCATCACTCTCTATGGGAGCAAATAGCGTGAGCGACCATGCGCGCAATCCGATGGCGACCCCGCGCGTTCATACGCCTGATCACCATCCCGATGATCTCTACCGCGCGGCGCAACGCGCCTGGGATAGTCGGATGGACTCGATTCTCACGGTCGACCGTCGCAAAAACCTGATCATCTACGGGCTAACTGGCTTGGTCGTGGCCTTGCTCGCCAGCCACGCTTTTCTCTATTCGCAAAAGACCCTCGTCGCGGCCCTCGTCAACGAGAAGAACAGCGACATTATCCCGATCCGCGGCGAATGGGTGCCGTCCGACGGAGCGAAGCGGTCGCGGTTGCAGGATTTGATCGAGAAATGGCGGGCAAAGCCCATCGATCCGTTCCTCTACAAGAAAAACCAGGACCAGGTTGCTGAGTGGATCGACACCGACACCTTCAAGCGGATCCGCGATGACTACGAGGCTGCGAAAAGCCGCCCGACCTGTTCAGCGGTGGACGTAAACGTCCGAACAATTCAGCCGCTCAATGATGGGCTCTGGCAGGTGCGCTGGGAAGAGGTCTGCTTCCTCAAGGGCAAGCGCCTGCCAACAGAGACCTTCACCGGCATCGGCGGCTTTCGCGCCGCGGCACCGGAGACCTTGAGCGAGCTTGAGAAGAATCCCCTCGGTCTCATCCTCACCAAATTCAATTGGACCCAAGATTATGCGCGCAGCTCGAATTAGCCTTCTTGGGGTCGGCGTTCTCGGGGGCAGTCTTCTGTCCGGGTGCGCCTATCTGCCGACCGTGGAATTCGGCAGCGGGTCGACCCCGGCACCGATGCTCCTCACCGAAGCCAGTCCGGTCCTTGACCCCCCGGCTCCGCCCCCGGAACCGTTCCTAGAGCGGCCCGCAGCAATCCAGACGACACCCTTGGCTGCGGCAGCCCTGGCCGCGCCGATTAAAACACCGCGACCGCGCGGTCCGGCGGCAGCGGCGGCCTTGGCGACCCAATCGGCGGCGACGGCCGAGTACGATGGGGCGACGGCGGTTTACGATTATACGGTGGGCGGTCTGTATCAGGTCATCACCGCCTTTAACCGCATCACCGTCATAGCCCTTCAGCCTGGCGAGAAGTTTATCGACGCGACCGGCGGCGATACCGTTCGCTTTAAGCTCGAGCACCAAATCAGCGGCGACCGCGAATACATCGTCATCAAGCCGGTGCGCGCAGGCTTGCAGACCAATATTTTCCTGACCACT
>NZ_JBILQX010000102.1:0-11995 GCF_044372965.1 Elstera sp.
CGATCCCGTGGAGCACCGCGCCCGCACGGCCTATCTCGGCCATCTCGACGCGATCAAACCGCGCGCCACCGTGCAGGATCACCTAACACTGGCGACGGTTCTGGCGGGGACCGACGCTGCGAGCGTGCCGGAGGTTGCCGCGCGCGTTGGTCTCGGCCACCTGCTGGCGCGGCCAGGGCGGCTCCTCTCCGCCGGCCAGCGCCGCCGCGTCGCGCTGGGGCGCTTGCTGTTGGCCGAGGCGCGCCTCTGGCTGCTGGACGAGCCGACGAACGCGCTAGATGCCGACGGGCAGGCGCTGCTCGTCGATCTGCTCAAGCAGCATTTAGCGGGGGGCGGGCTGATCGTTGCCTCCACCCATCAGCCGCTCGCGCTCCCCGCACAGGCCTTGGCGCTGGCTGGTGCCGTTTCGTCACAAGCCGCCGAATAGCAGTGGAATAAGGGCCGTCACAAAAACGACATATTGGCATTTCCGGGCGACTATCGGATAAGAAAGACTCGCAAAATCCTTCAGATTGCAAGGGTGGGCGATTGTATTGATTAAGAGGTGTATCGAATGGCATTTTGGCGTCACGCGAGCTTGAAGGCGAAAATCATCTTCAGTACCGCCCTGATGGTGGCGGTGTCGGCGGGCGCGATTGCCATGACCCTGATTATCCTCGCTCGCCCTGCGGCAGAAAACCTGGCGATTCAGCGCGTTCAGGAGATTGCCCAGGGGCAGGAAAGCCGGATTCAGGAAGAGATCGGTTCGGCCCTGCGCGATGCCCAGGCGATTGCCCGGACGGTCCAGACCGAACTATCCTTCGCGGCCCCCCGCCGCGCGCCGGTGAACCGCCAGTTGCAGCAGTTGATGCAGGCCAATCCGGCCTATGCTGGGGCGTGGGTGGAAATGGCCGATAATGGCTTTGAGGGTAAGGATTCCGACTTTAAACAAAAAATAGACGGCGAAACCCTCGGCCTGCCCACCAATGGCCGCATGAGCCTGCTGTGGTTGACCGGGCCAAATGGTCAGCCAAAAGCCGATGAATCCGAAGGCCAGAGCTTTGCGGAAGTGCAGGGCAAGGAATATTATCTTGCGGCGAGCAAAGCCAAGCGCCCCGCCGTTAGCGAGCCCTATCTGGATGATTTCACCAAGCAGTTGATGACCAGCGCCGTGGCTCCGGTTCTGGCGGGCGGCGGGATGCGGGGCGTTGCGGGCGTCGATGTGTCGCTCGAAAACATCTCAAATTTTCTTAACGCCCAGCGCCCCTATGCGAAGGGGTATGTGGCGTTGATGTCGGAAAAAGGCATCTATATCGCCCATCCCGATGCGGCGCGCCGGTCGCAACCAAGCGACGATCTTCCGCCTGCCGCCCGAAGCGCGATTGCCGCCGGAAAAGCCTTCGACGGGCGGGCCGAGCTTGCGGGGGATGATTATTACCTGCGCCTTCAGCCGGTCCGGTTCGGCACAGCGGAAGGCGTGTGGACCCTTGCCGTCGCGGTGCCGATGGCGAGCATCATGGCCGAAGCCAATGCCCTGACGGCCCTGTGCATTCTGGTCGGCGGGGTCTGCTCGATCCTGGGCGGGCTCATCGCGTGGCGCGTCGGTAAGGGCATCGCCCAACCGGTTGTCGAGATGACGGCGGCGATGGCGCATCTTGCGGCAGGTAATCTCGATTTGATCCTTCCGGCGAAAGGCCAGGTGGACGAATTGGGGGCGATGGCGCGGGCGGTGGAAGTCTTCCGCCACTCGATGATTGCAGCGCGCGACCTGACCGAAGCGCAGCGGCGCGATTGGGCGGCGAAAGAAGCCCGCGCGGCCCATCTCGACGCACTTCAGGCCGGATTCCAGCGCAAGGCGGGCGATCTTGTGACGATTCTCACCGAATCGTCGGGCCAATTGAAGGCAACCGCCCACGAACTCACGACGATTGCCGATCTCACCAACCGGCAGGCGGTGGCCGTTTCCGCCAATGCCGAACAATCGACCGGTAATGTGCAAATGGTGGCGGTGGCGACCGAGGAACTCTCGGCCTCGGTCAATGAAATCCGCCGTCAGGTAGAGCATTCCGCCGACATCGCCGCGAAAGCCGTGGGCGATACCAAGCAAACCGATAGCACCGTCGAAGCCCTCTCCCAAAGCGCGGGCCGCATTGGCGAGGTCATCAATCTGATTTCTGAAATCGCCTCGCAAACCAATCTGCTGGCGCTGAACGCCACCATCGAGGCTGCGCGGGCCGGGGAGGCGGGCAAGGGCTTCGCCGTGGTCGCATCGGAGGTGAAGAATCTGGCCGGGCAAACCACGCGCGCCTCGGAAGAAATCGTCGCGCAAATCGGCAGCATTCAAGCGGCCACGGGCAATGTGGTGCAGTCGATCCGCGGGATCGGTGAAACCATCACCGAACTCCACACGATTGCCCGCGATATCGCGATCGCTGTCGAAGGCCAGGAAGCGGCGACGCGCGAGATTGCCGGAAACGTGCAGCAGGCCGCCGCCGGAACGCGCGACGTTGCTGCCAGCACGACCCGCATCCGCGAAGCTTCGGGCGAAACCGGGGCGGCGGCAGAACAAGTGCTGAGTACGGCGGGGGCGGTTGCGACGCAATCCTCTGAACTCGCCTCGGAAATTCGCGGCTTTATCGCGGCGGTCCAGGCGGCTTAAGAGGTGTGCGCACGGATACCCCTTGGCCTTCCCCGCGCGCTCGGTGTAGGGTCAGGCCCGATTGACGTTATTCGGACGATAGCCTCCATGCGCCGCCTGTTTTTGCCTGTTCTGCTGGTTCTGCCGCTGGCTCTTGCCGGTTGCTCGTCGCTGGGATCGAAGGATGAAGATCCGAACGTCTATGTCGATGCGCCGGTAGAAAAGCTCTACAATGACGCGATGGACGCGATGCTGGCGGAGAAATACGAAGCCGCTGGGCGTCAATTCGATGAAGTCGAGCGCCAGCATCCCTATTCGGTCTGGGCCACGAAGGCTCAGTTGATGTCGGGCTATACCATGTATCTGCGCGACCGGTTCGACGATGCGATTATTGCGATGGAGCGGTATATTCAGCTTCATCCCAGCAGCCGCGATACGCCCTACGCCTATTACATCAAAGCCATCAGCTATTATGCGCAGATTGCCGATGTCACGCGCGACCAAAGCCTGACCGAAAAGGCGATGGACGCGCTGAATGAAGTCGTGCGCCGGTATCCTGATACGTCCTACGCCCGCGACGCCCGCGTGAAGATCGACCTTACGCGCGATCATATGGCGGGCAAGGAAATGGAAATCGGGCGCTTCTACCTGCGCACCGAACAATATACGGCGGCGATCAACCGCTTCCGCCGCGTCGTCGATCAGTATCAGACCACGACCCATGTGCCCGAAGCCTTGTTGCGCTTGACCGAAATCTATCTGGCCTTGGGGCTGAAAGAGGAAGCTCAGGCGGCGGCTGCGGTGCTGGGGCATAATTACCCAGGCTCGGAATGGTACGCCGAATCCTACGGGCTGATGACCGGCGGCAAACGCCCCCTATCGAACACGGGCGGGCGCGGCTGGTTCGGGCGGCAGGTCGATACCGTGACCAATTCCGTCACCAATATTTTTTAACGCCCCGATGCTCACCCGCCTTGGCATCCGCGATGTGGTGCTGATCGACCGGCTCGATCTGGAGGTTGCGCCGGGTCTGTCAGTCCTCACGGGGGAAACCGGCGCGGGGAAATCGATTCTGCTCGATGCGCTCGGTCTTGCCTTGGGCGCGCGGGCCGACAGTAGCCTAATCCGCCACGGCGCAGGCCCTGCGATTGTAACGGCAGAGTTCGAGCTTCCCGATGGGCACCCGGCCTGGGCGTTGCTGCGCGAACAGGGGATCGATGCCGAAGACGGGCAAATTCTCCTGCGCCGCACTCTCGGCATCGATGGGCGCGGGCGGGCGAGCGTCAACGATCAATCGGTCAGCGTCGGGTTTTTGCGCAATCTCGGCGCGGCGTTGGTGGAAATCCAAGGCCAGTTCGACCAGCACGCGCTGATGGATCCGGCCAATCACCGGGCCATTCTGGACCAGTTCGGCGGGCTGCTCGATAGCGTCGGCGGTGTGCGCGCCGCCTATCGGCTGTGGCAGGCCGCGCGGGATTCGCGCCAGTCGGCGGAATCGGCGCTAGAGCGGGCGCGGACCCAGGAAGAGTATCTGCGGCATGTGGTGGCGGAGCTTCAACAGCTTGCCCCGGAGCCGGGCGAGGAAAGCGAGTTGGCCAACCGGCGCGCGCGCCTGCAAAACCGCGCGAAACTGCTCTCCACCTTGCAATCGGCGCTGAATGATCTTGCGGGGGAAAATGGCGCGGAAATGCGCCTGCTCGCGGCCTCCCGCACGCTCTCGCGCGCCCCTGGGCAAGACCCGGCCATCGATACGATCATCACGGCGCTGGAGCGCGCCAGCAACGAGCTTGCCGAAGCCACCGACGGGCTTGAATCCCTCATGCGCGCCGACGGTTGGTCCGAAGGCGAGTTGGAGCGCATCGAAGACCGGCTGTTTTCCCTGCGGGCGGCGGCGCGCAAGCATCAGGTGACGGCGGAAGCCCTCCCCGGCCTTGCGGAAAAGCTGAGCGCCGATCTAGCCGCGCTCGATGCGGGCGAGGGACGTCTTAAAGCGCTTCAGGAAGAGGAACGCCTCACCCGCGCCGCCTATCTGGAGGCCGCAACCGCGCTCACGGCTTACCGCCAGGAAGCGGCGGGGCGGCTCGCGGCGCACGTCACGGCGGAACTGGTGCCGCTTAAGCTCGACAAAGCTCGCATTACGGTGGAGGTCGCGCCGCAGCCCGAAGGGGCCTGGGGGCCGGAGGGGCGCGATAAGGTCGGCTTCCTGATTGCCACCAACCCCGGCGCAACCCCCGGCCCGCTGGCGAAGGTGGCTTCGGGCGGGGAACTCTCGCGCTTTCTGCTCGCCCTCAAAGTGGTTCTCGCCGGAACTTCGCCCGTGCCAACCCTCGTGTTCGATGAGGTCGATAGCGGCATTGGCGGTGCGGTTGCGGCAGCCGTCGGTGAGCGGCTGAAACGCCTCGGCGATCATCTGCAAGTCCTCGTCATCACCCATAGCCCGCAAGTGGCGGCCTTGGGCGCGCACCATTGGCGCGTGCAAAAGCGCCAAGCCAGCCCCGATGCGCGCGTGACGACCAGCATCGACCTGCTGCCGCTAGACGCCCGCCGCGAGGAAATCGCCCGGATGCTCTCCGGGGCCGATATCACCAACGAAGCCCGCGCGGCGGCGGATCGGTTGCTGGGGTGAGAGGGGTAGCAGAGGCGCTGCCTCTGCACTCCGGTTAAGGGGCGGCTGCCCCTTAACAATCCCATTTTACTAATATAGATCAGATCATTAGCGTCAAACACCTTGCCCTTCTCCAAGAGAAATGGGATTCCCAAGGGGCAAGCCCCTTGGGCCGGGGTTTGGGGGCAGCGCCCCCATCAGCACAGGATGAGAACAACCATGACCACCCAGATAGCCATCGACGCGCTGACCGAAACCGAGGCGAAAGCGGAACTCGCGCGGCTGGCGTCGGAGATTGCGCGGCATGATCGGCTGTACCATGGCCAGGACGCGCCCGAGGTGGATGATGCGACCTACGACGGGTTACGCCAGCGCAATCAGGCGATTGAGGCGCGGTTCCCGGCCCTAAAACGCCCCGATTCGCCGAGTCTGAAGGTAGGGGCGGCGGCAAGCTCCGGCTTTGCCAAAGTGCGCCACGCCCGCCCGATGCTGTCGCTCGATAATGCCTTTGCCGATAGCGACGTTAAGGATTTCTTCGACAGTATCCGCCGGTTTTTGGAACGGGATTTTGCCGCCGATCCGGTCCTGACTCTGGCCGTGGTGGCCGAGCCGAAGATCGATGGACTGTCGCTCTCTCTGCGCTATGAAAACCGCGTGCTGCTGCAGGCGGCAACGCGCGGTGACGGCAGCGAGGGCGAGGATGTGACCGCCAACGTGCGCACGATTGCCGAAATTCCGGCTAAATTGCCCGAGGCGGCTCCGGCGGGCACGCTCGAAATTCGCGGCGAAGTCTATATGCGCCGGGCGGATTTTCAGCGCCTGAACGAAACCCAGGCGGCCGCCGGGGAAAAGATTTTCGCCAATCCGCGCAATGCGGCGGCGGGTGGATTGCGGCAGTTGGACCCGCGCATTACCGCCACCCGCCCGCTGGCGTTTTTCGCCTATGCCTCGGGTGACAGCGATGCACCGCTGGCCGAAAGCCATTGGCAGTTTTTGGAAAACCTCAAGGCCTGGGGCTTCCCGGTCAATGACCGTTCCCGCCGCTGCGAGGGGGTGGAAGCGGTGCTGGACTTCTACCGCGAGATCGGCAATCACCGTGCCGACCTGCCTTATGACATCGATGGCGTGGTCTATAAGGTCGACCGCTACGATTGGCAGGCCCGGTTGGGCTTCGTCTCGCGCGCGCCGCGCTGGGCCATCGCCCATAAATTCCCCGCCGAGCAGGCCCGCACGCGGCTCAACGCCATTTCCATCCAGGTTGGGCGAACGGGGGTGCTAACGCCCGTGGCCGAACTGGAGCCGATCACGGTGGGCGGCGTCGTGGTCGCGCGGGCAACGCTGCATAATGAAGATGAGGTTGCCCGCAAAGACGTGCGCGTCGGCGATCTCGTGCTGGTCCAACGCGCGGGGGACGTGATTCCGCAGGTGCTGGGGCCAGTGCTCAGCGAGCGCCCCGAGGGGACTGAACCCTACACGCTGCCCCATATCTGCCCCGTCTGCGGCTCGGTCGCCCTGCGGCGGGAAGGGGAGGTGGCGCGGCGCTGCACGGGCGGGCTGGTCTGTTCGGCACAAGCGGTGGAGCGGCTTCGGCACTTCGTCTCCCGCGACGGGTTCGATATCGAAGGCCTGGGCGAAAAACATATCCAGGCGTTTTTCGACGATGGCCTTGTCCGCACCCCCGCCGATCTGTTCCGCCTGGAAGAAAAACATACCGACTTGCGCGACCGGGAGGGCTGGGGCGCGCAATCCTTACGCAACCTCTACACGGCGATTACGGCGCGGCGGCAGATCGCCTTCGAGCGCTTCCTTTTTGCCCTCGGCATTCCGCAGATCGGTCAAGCGACGGCCAAACTGCTCGCTTACCATTATGGCACGTTCGAGGCCTTGCGCGCGGCGATGCTGGCGGCGCGCGATCCCGAGGCGAGCGCGCTTCAGGAGTTGCTCGCCATCAACGGCATCGGCGCCAGCATGGCTGCCGATTTGGTGGCCTTCTTCGCCGAAGACCATAATGAGGCAGTGCTGGACGATCTGCTGAGCTTCGTTGCCATCGCCCCCGCTGAAAAGCCGAGCGTGACCGAGGAAAGCCCGGTGGCGGGCAAAACCGTCGTCTTTACCGGCGAGCTAACCCGCATCACCCGGCGCGAGGCGAAAGCCCAGGCCGAACGCTTGGGCGCAAAAGTGGCGGGGTCCGTCTCTGCCAAAACCGATTACGTCATCGTCGGCGCGGATGCGGGCTCCAAAGCCAAAAAAGCCGCCGAACTCAACATCCCGATGTTGACGGAAGACGAATGGTTAACGCTTATTGGGTAGGGTAAGGGCGTAAGTCACCGAAGGGAGAGACCGAATGGCGCTACAAGGCGGGCAAGTGATCCTGACAGACCTCGATCCGGGGATCTATCTTGTCACCCCAGAAGGTGCCTTCGAGTTGATCCACCCCTATGACGAGGGCGATTACCACCTATCCGATATTTTCGATTATTTCGAACTCGGTGAAGTGCTGGAAGAGGATGGTGCGCCGGGTATCGAGTTGGATGCCCGCGAACTCAAACAATTGGGCCGAATGGCCAAAGAATATGCCACCGATCACCCGCCGGAGTTTATCGCCATGTGCCGGAATATGGTGAAAGGTGCCGTCGATTTCGCCCCCGAGGAGGAGGTAGTATGTTTTTACGAGAATTTCGCCTGAATTAATTTTGGGGAGGGCTTGAGTAGCATTTTGTACTGGGATCGTGTAGTCCACCTGGAATATTTTTAATGAAATAGACCTCGGCATTCTCTTTCAATAGGACAATTGCCGTTCCGGCACCATTCATGGCGTGATCGTGCGTCTGTTGGCTCACAGTTTTGCCGAGCTTTGGTAAATCAGAATATTGGTTTATGAAGCAAACTTCATCAATAATTTTCGATTTAAACAGCATATCTACCGTATTTTCGTAATATAAACTGCCTACACGTTTATAATCTTTGGCGATATTATAACTAATTATGTTGTCTATATTGCTTTGGTTTTGAAATGACCATTCATAGAATGATTTGTTTTTTGAGTAAAAATTAAACCAATATCCCGCAAGAACGATGATGAGGAGTGTAGCTGAAAATATAGATACGATCTCAATTGTTTTCTTTTTCATTCGACGTTAGCTCGCTTCGCTGCGCATGATCGTAGAAAATTGCGCTCTACGCATCGTAGCATGGCTTGGTAAAATTGAAATCTATACGCGACCAGGGTTAGGCGGTAGGTGATCCGGGGTTTCCTTCAGTGCACCACCTCCGTAAAATCGAAAGTGGAGACCATGTCCGATCAATTTAGTGCTGACGATCAGCGCCGTTTGACCGAGTTGCGCCGTCAGCGTCCCTCGACCGAAACCAAAGCACCGCCGCAAAAACTGGGGGATCGGGTCTCCGACCATGTGGCGGCGACGGTTGGTTCCTGGCGGTTCATCATCATTCAGTCGGTGATCCTCAGCATTTGGATTGCCCTGAACGCCACAGCGTTTATTTTTCACTGGGACCCATATCCATTCATTCTGCTGAACCTCATTCTATCGTTCCAGGCCGCCTATACCGCGCCGATCATTATGATGAGCCAGAACCGGCAGGCGGAAGTTGACCGCCGCAATGCCGCCTATGATTATGCCGTGAACGTAAAGGCGGAACTCGAAATCGAGCTTCTGCACGCCAAGATCGACGCGCTCCGGGAGCAGGAAATTCAGCGGCTGACTAAGATTATCGAAAAACTATCCGACCAATTGGCGGAAAAGAGCGACTAGCGCCGCTCCTCCGGTAAACCCTCCAGCCGGCCACCAAGATCGAAAAACACATCGCGCGCCCGGCCCATCAGGCTTTCACCGCCGTCCACGGTGATGGTTTGACCGGTGAAGCTGGGGGTATCGAGAATGAAGCGGCAGGCGCGGGCAAGGTCGGCTACGCTGCTACCGCAGCCCAAGGGCGTCGCCTGATGGGCGGTGGCGAAGCTGGTTTCGGTCTGGCGGCCGGAAATGAGCGTGAGGCCGGGGGCGACCGCGCCGACGCGGATGCGCGGGGCAAGCTGCATGGCGAGCATCCGCATCAGCCCCTTCAGCCCGACTTTCCCTAAGGTATAGCTGAGGAAATCCGGGTTCAGATTATCGACCTTCTGGTCGAGAATTCCAATAATCACACCGCTCTCAATATCCCGCTGCCGGGCGAAATCGCGCGACAGGAAGGCGGGGGCGGCGAGATTGACGCGCTGATGGGCTTCGAACAAATCCCAATCGAGTGAGTTCAAATGGTCGAACTCGAAGAGCGACGCATTGTGAATAAGCCCATCGACCGGCCCCGCCACGGCGCGGGCGCGCGGCAGCAGGGCTTCAATGCCGTGGCGCGTTGCAAGATCGGCCTGAATGGCCCAGGCCGTGCCGCCCTGGGTTTCGATCTGGCGGACGACGTCGGCGGCTTCGGTTTCGGACTGATTGTAGTGAACGATAATCCGGTGCCCGGCAGTCGCCAAATCCAGCGCCAGCCCCGCGCCGACGCGTTTTGCCGCCCCGGTAATGAGGATCGTCCGCGCGCTCATCGGGCGGCGGGCCTGCGGCGGTAGAGTTCGACGCCGACCGCGTTGATCTCGTTGAAAATCCCGGTTTTCAGCACCGAAACCCGGCAGGCTTCGACGCGCGGCAGGGCAAAACAATGCCCGACCAGCTCTTCGGCCAGGGTTTCGAGCAATTCTGTGTGCGGGCGGTTCGGCCAGTCCTTCACCGCCGCGCGTAAGGGATCATAATCCATAAACTCGGCTTGCGTTTCCGGGCGCGGCGCATGGGCGAAAAGTTCGATCGTCACCAGCAGCGGGTTCGGCTTATCGCCAAAGCGCTCCCACGGGTGCAGCCCCACGCGGGCCTCGGTGCGAATCCCATCGAGCAGGATGCGCACGTAATCATTTTCGGCGTCCCAGAGGCCGGAGGTAGAAATTCTGGTCATAGCAAGAGCCTAAGCCGGGCGCGGCAGAAGTCTAGCCCGCACTCGACAGGCAGTGCTGAAGAAAGCGCGTTCCCGCCTCCAGCCCGGCATCGTCGATGGAATGACCCATGCGCGGGCAGGTGAGGCTGTCCACGGCAACGCCCGCCGCGCGCAAAGCGCTTTCGGCGCGGGCAAGGCTGGCATAGGGCACCACCGGGTCGGCATCGCCATGTACCAGCAGCACGGGGGGCTTTGCCGTCATTTCCGCCGCAAGACTCGGCGGGTCGATCAACATGCCGGAGAAACCGAGCACGCCCGCGAGCGGCTCTGGGCGGCGCAGGGCGACGTGCAGCGCCATCATCGTGCCTTGCGAGAAGCCGACCAGGGCCAACCTGTTTGAAGGCAGGTTGAAGCGTTCCGAAATATCATCGATCAACGCGTTCAGAACCGGTGCGACCTCATCGGCCCCGGCGCGGCGCAAGCCATCGGCCAGCGGTGCGCCCGCCATAATTTCGCGCAAGGAGAACCATTGATAGCCCATCGCCGACATTTCGCAGACGAAAGGCGCATCCGGCCCGATGAAAGCCGCATTCGGCAGCGCATCAGCCCAATAGGGCGCGAGCCCCAGAAGATCGGCCCCGTTGGAGCCGTAGCCGTGCAGCAGCAGAACAACCTGCTCGGGCGCGCCGCCAGCCTTCGGGCCGATCATCTGGATATTGGTAAACTGCCCGTCGGTCATTATCGCTGCCCTTTCATCGCTTGTGCCGGGGACGATAGCGAGGCGGGGCCGCGCCGCCAAGGGTTAAGACGCAGTGGCGCGCAGGGGCTTCAGCCCGTCGAGAATGCCGCCGCCCAGGCGCTCCATGGAACTGCGTAAGGCGATTTTCGAATCGAGGCCGTTTGCCAGCAGATGCAGCCCTTCCCCGGCTTGGGTCGAAAAAAGCTCTTTTCCGGCGGCATTGGAGACAATGGCTTTTACGAAGGTGCCGCCGCCGGTAATCGGCTCCCACCGCCGGATTTGAAGTTCAAGGCGCATCTTCAGCGGCGCTTCCGCGTTCGCTGCGACGATTTCCAGTTTCTCGGCAGCGAGTTTTCCGGTCAGTGCCGATAGGGCGATTGCCTTGTAGTTTTCGATTTCAGCCGGGTCGGCCTTATCGGTGGCATCGCTGAAGGTTTCGATGATCTCGATTTTGGTTTCCGTCGCAAATCGGCTGGCTCCAGGTGGAACATCGGCGGCGGTTACGCCCTCGGGACGCGACACGGGGGCACAGGCGGCTATAGCGAGAAGGGCAGCCCCTAAAACGGAAATCTTGGCGAAGGAGGTGACGGCAGTCATGGAAAATCCTCAGAAGGGGAGAACTCAACAGGGGATGATTTTAGGCGTTACCTCACCCTGCCTTGCGGGCCTGCACCTGGGCGATAATCGCATCGCCAATCTGTTCGCTGCTTTTGCGCAGGGCGGTGGTGGCATTGCGGACGGTTTTCAGCATGTACTGCCCGTCTGAGCCGTTGGCGGTTAGCAGTTCCTGCCCGGTGGTATCGCTTAGGGTCGCTTGCGCCGAGGCGCTGAGCCCTCCGATAATTGGATCGCTCCGCCGCACTTTGAGGGCCAAGCGCATCTGCACGGGCGCGGCGGCGGGGGCTTGCACCAACTCCAGCTTTTCGACGGCCAGTTTTTGCACCAGGGCCGCCATGGCCGCGTTGACATAGCCGTCGAGTTCCTGCCGGTCGGTCTGCTGGGTCACGTCCCGCAGCGTGTCGATGATTTCAATGGAAATCTCGACGGCAATCCGAGACGCCCCAGGGGGGAAAGCCGCTGTCGAGGCAACCGGGCGGGG
>NZ_JBILQX010000295.1:0-2703 GCF_044372965.1 Elstera sp.
GCGCCAGCGGTCGCCGCGCGGCTGGCCGGTCAGCATGGGAACCTGACCCAGCAGGCCGACGAGCACCCATTCGGGACGCTGGGAACGCGGAATATAGGGACGCGCGGGGTCGTAAGCCGAGTTGCGTTTCGGCGTCAGGACGGGAACGAGCGTGACGGCCCCGGTCTCGGGATCGGTTTCTTCAAGGTGGGCTTCCTCAAGGATCGATTGACCGAAGGCATCGCTGACGTAGAGGCCAGCCCAGGTGTATTCGGCAGCATTGCCGATAACGCCGGGAGCCCCAGCGGGGCGCGTGACCCCAATAATCTCTTGCGGATCATCGGCCTCGGTCGCCGCCCGTACCTTGCCGCCGTCGAGCACGACGGATACCCCCGGTTCAATCGGTTGGCCGTCCAGGGTCTCGAACCATTCGGCATAGTCGGCGCCCGTGATGCTGGTGTTTTTAGCGGCGACGTTGCCAAGCATATCGACGCTAAAAGCGAGATCGCCGCCGTCGCCAGGGGCAGGCACAAGATTAGCGCAGCGGATGAAGAATTTTCCGGCAGCCCCCGCCTGGGGTCCGCTGCTTTCAAAGACGGTCTGAAAGCTCAAGTTGCCGGTCCCGCCATACACGACGAACAGCCCGTCGCCGCCATTGGCACCAATCGAGCCATCGTTGACGCCGAGTTGCTTGCCGTTCCAGGTTGCCGCCGACGTACCTGCTTGCGCCGGGCGGATACTGGTGCCCGAGCCGATAGCAACCACCCCATCGGGAATCGCGGGGCCATCGCCCCCGCCGGTCGGCGGCGGCGGTACCGGGGCGTTCAGGGTGAATTTGCCCCCCTTGATCGTGCCGGTCACATTGCCGCCGTCCTGCACGAACTCGATGGCATCGACGGCGGTTTTGATCATCGGCGGCACGAGAATATTGATTAGCGTGCGGGCAATCTGATCGGCGATTTTCTCAATCGCGAGGCCCAATTGGTGCCAGTCAGTATACTCCGGCGTAATCCCCGCCTTCAGAATGGCGTTGCGGATACATTCCGTAATCATATTGGCCCAAAAAGCGCGAAAGGGGGTGCCGAGAAACCCGGCTTCCAAATCGCAGTCGATAAAAAAGCCCGGCTTATCGTTAAGCGAGCCGGGCGGGGGAATGTCGAGAGGGTTCGGCACGACGAGCGTCGTGTCGGCATCGCGGAGGCGATCCATGGAAAACTCCTAAATGTCCGTTGAAAACTACGGCGCGACTGCGCCGCGCCGCTTATGCGGCGGGAGCCAAGCGGTTCGGAGAACCGCGCCCGGCACCTGAGGGCTAAAATAAAACCTCTAAAAACAGCGATCCGGGTCGCGGTTCTGGCAAAAGCTCGACCCATACCGGAAGAAGACCGAGGTATGGGCGGGCTTGAGGCGCTGGAACAGGCATTCGAGCATGGCTTGCGCTTCGGCGAGGCTCACACCGTCCTCCAGTTCGACGCAGCGGATATGCACTACCCAGGCGCAGCAGCACCCGGCGCGATGCCCCGACCGCAAGCACCCCGCGCCCAAGGGAAACGGCTCTTCGATCTGCACGTCGAAGCCCAGGAGGGCGGCGAGATCGATGAAGTAACTGGGGCTTGCGCCGCCCACAGCATTCTCGGTGGCGACGATGCGTTGACGGCGCGCATCCAGCCCCGTCACCTTGGGCATGCAAACATCCGGCAGGCCAAGCCAGCGCTCCCAGCGGCCCAAGAGTTCGACCAGCGCGCGCGGGTCGAGTTCATCGAGCAGGCGGCAGACGCGCTCTTCGAGCGTGATACTGCCGGGCGTGCTGGGCAGGGCCAAGGTCGCCGCGATGGCTTCCATCAGCTTCACCTGCACGCTCTCAGGATCACGCGGCCAGACCTCGCCGCGGGGGAGAAGCTGCAGCAGCAGATGCAAATAATCGTCGAGGCCGAGGCCGCAGACGGGTTTGAGGATCGGGTTGGGGTCGGTCCAGCGTTTGATGAGGCAGCGGCAGAAAGCCGAGGGGGTGAGAACCGCCATCGGCTTAAACCCAGGTCACAGCGCCGAAGACCGGCAGTTGTTCCGGCCCGATCATCACATTCGCCGCCGGGCTCAGCGGCACATGGTCCCACTCGCCCGCCGCAATCGAAATCGCCTCGCGGACGTGGCTGACCAGCAGCGGCAGGCCGGGCGCGCCATCGCGCAGGATCATGTCCTTCAGTTCGGCGATAATGGCGGCGCGCACATCGGGGATTGCCGCATTGCTCTCCGGCACCAGGGATTGAATGACAAAATCCACCGGCACCGGATTGGGGGCTTTGACGATCACCATGGCCGTCACCGGGCGGCGCGCCTCGATATGGGCTTGGACGTTGGCCACATCCTGCGGCAAGGGAATGCCGTTCGGGTAGCTCTCGTCCATGGTGAACAGCACGCGCACCTGACAGGGCGGGATCACCCGCACCCAGGCGCGGGTGACGCCCGGTACTTCCAAGGCCCAGGCGATATAATCATGGGCCGCGCCGCCGTGGGGCGCGCGCTGAACCCGCGCCCGCAGCCGCGCCCGCAAGCTCTCATCGCTCTCGATCTCCGCGCCGCCGCCGAGGCCCAAGGCCCCGACCGTTCCCGCTGCGGCAACGCCTGCGACCGGCGAGACGAAGCGAAGTTCCGTGCCCGGCTGAGCATTGCCCGCCGCGCCCAGGGTGAGCGCTTCCACCGAAACCGTCCCCGTCCCACCGGAGC
>NZ_JBILQX010000009.1:0-46387 GCF_044372965.1 Elstera sp.
GGTGATTGGAACACCGGCGCGGGGTCGGGCTTGGCCGCGACCACCGGAGGCTTAGCGGCAACCGGGCTGGAGGGCGCGACCGCCGGGGCGGTTTGCGCGACCGAAGGAGCGGTTGCCGCGGTCGGGGTCGGCTGCGGTTTGGCCGCAGGCAGTGCCAGCGTGGCCGCGGCAACGGTGCGCGCGGGCGGGGGCGCATCGACCCCGCGCGTCACGGCGAAAACCCACGCCCCCATTCCGGCGAAAAGGGCTATCACAAGCAGCCAAGCGGCGGCGAGAATGCCGCCGCCCCGGTTCTGGGGCGAGCCGCGAGGATCGGTCATGCTGGTCATGGCGGGCGCAATACCTCTGCTGCTGGAGACGCGGCTCAGTTCGGCACGCGGTTGACGTAAAGCGAAATACCGCGAATGAGATCGACGGCGCGGGCGAGTTGATAATCGTCGGACGAGCCCAAAACCAGCGGGGCGGGCTCGCCATTGGCGGCGGGGGTCGGGGCGGCGGGGGCAACCGTGCCCGGGGCGTTGGGATTGGCCCGCTCGTTCGGATTGCGGATCGCCCCGCGCAAGGCCGCTTCGCTGCGGCGCTCGCCTGCGTTCAGCGTTTCGACGCGCGCCAAGGGAACAATAATATCCGGCTCAATGCCCTTCGCCTGGATCGAGCGGCCCGACGGCGTGTAGTAAAGCGCCGTCGTGAGGCGAATCCCGCCATTACCGGGGCCAAGGCGCGTTACGGTTTGCACCGAGCCCTTCCCGAAGGATTTTTGGCCCATAATCACCGCGCGCTTATGGTCTTGCAGTGCACCCGCGACGATTTCCGACGCGGAGGCCGAGCCATCGTCGATCAGCACAACCATCGGCAGGCCACCCGCGAGATCGCCGGGTTTGGCGTTGAAGCGGGTTGCGCCTTCCGGGCGGCGCGGGCTGGAGGTGGAGGTGATTTCCCCCTGCTCCAAAAACTCATCGGAAACCGCAACGGCCTGATCGAGCAAACCGCCGGGGTTGCGGCGCAGGTCGAGCACAATCCCCTTGAGCTTCGAGCCGGCCTGTTCCTTGAACTTCTTCATCGCCGCCTGCACACCCGCATCGCTCTGCTGGGTGAAGCTGGTGATGCGCAGATAGCCGATATCGTCACCCTCAAGCCGCGAGCGCACGCTCTCGACCTTGATGATGGCGCGGGTCAGGGTCACGTCGAAGGCATCGCGGCCCTCGCGGCGGATGGTCAGGCGCACGTCGCTATTGACCGGCCCGCGCATCTTTTCGACCGATTCTTGCAGCGTCAGCCCCAGAACCGCTTCGCCATTGATATGGGTGATCAGATCGTTCGGCTTCAGCCCGGCCTTGCTGGCGGGGGTATCGTCGATGGGGGAGACGACTTTGATAACGCCCTGATCTTGGCTGACTTCAAGGCCCAAACCGCCAAACTCACCGCTGGTCTGGACCTGCATTTCCTCGAAGCTCTTGGGGGTCATGTAGGAGGAGTGCGGGTCGAGCGAGGTGAGCATACCGTTGATGGCGGCTTCAATCAGCGCTTGATCCGAAACCTTTTCCACATAATCGGCACGAATACGCTCGAAGACCTGGCTGAACAGATCAAGCTGCCGGTAAGTGTCGGACGTTTTGGTTTGCGCCAAAGTCTCGGGGATGCTGATCGCCTGACCGATCACCACGCCCGCGCCGATCAGCAGCCCGATGGCGGCACCGCGCGCAAGATAGCGCAGCCGCGACGGGGCCGCTGGCGTTTGCGGGACGGAAGAAAGGGGGCCAGGTCGTTCCATTACCACTCCTAATTGGCTCGTTGCGCCGAAACCCAGGTCTGGGGGTTCAAAGTCAGCCCTTGGCGACGCAGTTCGAAATAGAGCACCGGCGCATGGTCGCCACCCTCACCCATAGCCCCAATCGGCTCACCCGGATCGACCGCGCGCCCAACGGTCGCATCGAGTCGGCCTAAACCGGCAAGCAAGCTATGATAGCCATCCCTATGTTCCACAATCAAGATCAGCCCGTACCCCCGGAAGGGGCCGGAGAAAATGATCTTGCCTGCCGCCGGTGACAAAACAAGGGCACCCTTGCGGGTTTCGATGGAAAGGCCGCGCGACGTAGCCCCCACATCGGTCGCCTGACCATAGGCCCCGGTGATTTTGCCGCTCACTGGCAACGTGCGCCCGGCCTTAGGTGTGATAAGCGCATCACCGAGATCGATATTGCCTGCCGCCTGCTCGCGCCGCACGGCGGTTCGGCCCGCTTCTTCGGCCCGGCGGCGCTCGTCGGCCTGGCGGTCGGCGATGAGTTTTTCCAGCAGATCGCGCAGATCTTTCGCCGACCCGGCAAGCTGCTTTAACTTTGCGCCGGATTTATCGGCTTCGGTATCAAGCTGTTCTTCCAGCGCCTCTTTACGCTTTAGTAGGGCGGCGATTTGCGTGCGCTCCTGCGCAAGGCCGCGCACCTGCGCCGAAACCCGGTCGCGCTGGCGGCGGATAGTATCATCCACCTTCGCCAACTCGTCCAACTCGCCGCGCAAGACTTGCAACCGCTCCTGAACCGCCGGAACGGTGCCGCCGATAATCAGTCCGGCGCGGATGGCGTCCTGCGGGTCGCCCGGCTGCATTAGCATCGCCACCGGGGGAAACTGCGCAAGCCGCTGGCTGGTTGCGAGCAGTTCCACCAGTTCGGCCCGGCGGAGCGCAATCGTGACGCGCTTGTCTTCGGCGTCGGTTTCGAGATCGCGCAGTGCGCCTTCAAGGTCGGTCAGCGCCTTTTCATTCTCGCTGGCGGACCGACCCGAGACGGTGAGTTGGGCGCGTAACTGCTCGACCTCGGCCTGGATTGCCTTCTGTTGCTGGGCTAACTGCTGCTGCTTGGCGCGGGTCGCGGCAAGCTCGCTTTCGATCCGCCGAAGCTCCTGCGCCTTTTGCTCTTCGGCGCTGCGTTGCTGGGCGGCCGTAGGCAGAGCGAGAGCCAGCGTAAGGGCCACAACCGCCCCCGCCCGGCCCCATCCCGATCGGCCCCGCCGCCCGGTCATGCTACTCCGCCGCTGCCTGGGCCGAGGCGACATCGGACAGCAGGCTCGTGCCTGTCATGACGGCGGGTTGCGGCAGGCCGATCAACGCGAGCAGCGTTGGAGCAACGTCGGCGAGCGCGCCTTCGCGCAGGCTTTTGACCGATGCGGGGCCGTTGACGAGGATCGTCGGCACCAGATTGAGCGTGTGGGCCGTGTGCGGCTCCCGCGTGATTGGGTCAATCATCTGTTCGGCATTGCCGTGGTCGGCGGTGATCAGCATCGCCCCCCCGGCTGTGCGCACGGCGGCTTCCAGGCGGGCAAGGCAGGCGTCGACGGTTTCAACCGCTTCAATCGCCGCGCTCAGAATACCGGAATGGCCGACCATATCGGTATTGGCGTAGTTCACGACGATGGCGTCGAAGGTGCCGCTTTCAATCGCCGCGACCAGCTTATCGGTGACTTCTACCGCCGACATGGCGGGCTGAAGATCGTAAGTTTTTACCTTGGGGCTTGGCACGAGAATGCGCTCTTCACCCGGAAACACGGTTTCAACACCGCCGTTGAAAAAGAAAGTGACGTGGGCGTATTTCTCGGTCTCGGCGATGCGCAACTGCGTCTTGCCCGCCTTCGCCAGAACTTCGCCGAACGTGTCGGGAATATCTTCGGGCGGAAACAGCGCCGGGAAAAACGGGTTCAGCGCGCTCGAATATTCGACCATGCCGAGGGTCGCCGTGAAATTTGGCATCCGGCTGCGCGCGAACCCGTCGAAGGCTGGATCGACCAGCGCTGTCAGCAACTCGCGCGCCCGGTCGGCGCGGAAATTGACCATCATGAGCCCGTCACCGTCGGCCATGCCGGCATAAGCCCCGATCACGGTCGGTTGCAAGAACTCGTCTAATTCGCCCACCGCATAGGAAGCTTCGATTGCCGCTTTCGGGCTCTCGGCCATTTTGCCTTGCGCCGAAACGATGGCCTGATAGGCGGCTTCGACCCGATCCCAGCGCTTATCGCGGTCCATCGCGAAGAAGCGCCCGCTGAGGGTTCCGAACCGCACACCCGGAACGCCGCCAAGGGCGGCTTCGACTTGGCTCAAAAAGCCCAACGCGCTCTGCGGCGGCGTATCGCGGCCATCGGTGAAGGCGTGGACGATAACCGGCACGCCCTGGGCCGCGATCAGCTTGGCAACGCCGACGATATGATCTTGATGGCTGTGCACCCCACCGTCAGACATCAGCCCCAGCAGATGCGCCGTGCCGCCCGAGGCTTTCAGAGTCGCAATGAACTGATGAAGGCCGGGTTTTGCCGCCAAAGAACCATCGAGCAAAGCATTATCGATGCGCGGCAGGTCCGGCACGACGATGCGGCCCGCGCCCAGGTTCATGTGCCCCACTTCGGAATTGCCCATCTGGCCTTCCGGCAACCCAACGAACCGCTCGGAGGCATTCAGACGCCCGGTCGGGCACGTTTGCATCAGCCGGTCGAAGGTCGGCGTATTGGCCTGGGCAATCGCGTTATTATCAAGATCGGACCGCAGGCCCCAGCCGTCGAGAATGCACAGGATCACAGGGCGCTGGGACATATTCGGCTTCCTTCTGGCAAAAGGTACAGGTAGGGCGGCGGCCCCGCGCAGTATCTGCCTCTATATAAGAGCAAAACGCGCTCACCGCTATGGACGGATGCGGTGCAACGCGCCATAAAGAGGTGTTTTTAGCGTCTCGACAATCCCGCATTGGGGGTAGGCCGTATGCTGGGCATAGGTTCCTTAAAGATCACGGGCTTACGCACCATTGGTGTGCTATGTCCCGCTTCTCTCTTTGCGCTCGCCCGCTGACCTTCTGCCGGACTGCCCCATGACCACGCTGACCGTTGCAACCTGGAACATCAACTCCGTGCGCTTACGCCTTGAAACCGTCCTGCGGTTTTTGGCCGAATCCGCGCCCGATGTTCTGTGTTTGCAGGAGATTAAAACCGAGGATGCGTTTTTTCCTGGGGCCGCCTTTACCCAGGCAGGCTATCCCTATCAGGCGGTCAAGGGCATGAAAGCCTATAACGGCGTTGCCATTCTCTCGCGCCTGCCACTCACCCGCACCCAAATGCTGGATTGGTGCGAGCGGACCGATAGCCGGCATGTTTCCGCCGAAGTGGCCGGGATTGAGCTGCATAATTTCTATGTTCCGGCGGGCGGCGATATTCCCGACCCCGAACAGAACGATAAATTCGCCCATAAGCTGCGTTTCTTGGACGAAGTGACCGATTGGTTCGCGCAGAACCGTAGCCCCGATCATCCGATGATGCTGGTCGGCGACCTCAATATTGCCCCGCTGGAGCATGATGTTTGGTCGCACAAGAAGCTTTTGGATGTGGTGAGCCACACGCCAATTGAAGTGGACCGCATGGCCGCGTGGCAAAACGGACTGCAGTGGACCGATGCTGTCCGCCATTTCGTGCCCGCCGACCAAAAGCTCTATTCATGGTGGTCGTACCGCGCCAAGGATTGGGACCTTGCCGATAAGGGGCGGCGATTGGATCATGTGTGGGTTACGCCGCCCCTCAAAGATCGGCTGCACTCGACCGACATTCAGCGCCCCTGGCGCGGGGTGGAGAAAGCCTCCGACCATGTTCCCGTTCTCGTGCGTCTAACGGTGCCCGCGTGAGTCTTCATCGCTACGACATTCGCGCGCTCTACGGCGATTATATCCGAGCCGGGCTAGGGATGGTCGCAACGATCGCCCCCATTGCGTTCGTGCGCCCCGATTGGCCGATTGCCATGATGTTGGGCTCCATCGGGTTGCTCTGTTTCTATTTCGTCGCCCAAACCTATATCCGGCACCGCACGGTTGTCGGGATTGACGACGAAGGCATTTTCATGCGCGGCCTCCATACGGTCTCGTTCCGTTGGACCGAACTGTCGCGCTTCAACCTCAATTACTATTCCTTGCGCCGCGACCGGCTGAACGGTTGGATGGAACTCACGGTGAAATCGGGCACGCGCGAAATTACCTTCGATTCGCGCCTGGAGGACTTCGTCACCATCGTTCGCCGTGCCCATGTGGCGGCGAAAGCCAATCAATTGACGATGAACGCGATTACGCAGGCCAATTTGCTGGCTTTGCGCATTTATTAGAAAGGAAACGGCTATGGCATTTCGGTCACTCGATCAGGTTGAGGTTGGGGGCAAGCGCGTTCTCGTGCGCGTCGATCTCAATGTCCCGATGAAAGACGGGGTCGTGACCGATGCCACGCGCATCGAGCGTGCCGCGATCACCCTCGCCGAACTGGCCGATAAGGGCGCGAAGGTGATTGTGCTCTCCCATTTTGGGCGTCCGAAAGGGCCGGATACCGAAAACAGCCTGTCGCACCTCGTTGGTCCCCTGGCCAAAGCCTTGGGCGGGCGTCCGGTGGCGTTTGCCGAGGATTGCATCGGCCCGAAAGCCGAAGCTGCCGTGGCGGCCCTTCAGCCGGGCAGTGTGCTGCTGCTCGAAAATCTGCGCTTCCACGCGGGTGAGGAAAAGAACGATCCGGCGTTTGTCGACGCCCTTGCCGCCTTGGGCGATCTTTGGGTGAATGATGCTTTTTCGGCGGCCCACCGTGCCCACGCCTCCACGGCAGGGCTTGCCAGCAAGCTCCCCGCCGTCGCCGGGCGCTTGATGCAGGCCGAGCTTGAGGCGCTGACCAAGGCCCTCGGCGGCGGCGAGCAGGCAAAGACCGTCGCCATGGTTGGCGGCGCGAAGGTTTCGACCAAGCTCGATATTCTCACCAATCTCGTCACCCGCGTCGGTGCGCTGGTGATCGGCGGGGCGATGGCGAATACCTTCCTTTATGCCCAAGGCCACCCGGTTGGGGCCTCCCTGTGCGAAAAAGAGATGGCCGAAACGGCCCGGTCGATCCTGGCGAAAGCCGCGACGGTGGGCTGCAAAATCATTCTGCCGGTCGATCTTGCCGTGGCGTCAGAGTTTAAAGCTGGTGCCGCTTTCGACATTGTCGCTTCGGGCGCGATCCCCGATGGCAAAATGGCCCTCGATATCGGCCCCGCCAGCGTCACCGAAGCCCGCAAAGCTTTTGAAGCCGCCTCGACCCTGGTTTGGAACGGCCCGGCGGGTGCCTTCGAAATTCCGCCCTTCGACGCTGGGACGGTCCTACTCGCCCAAGCTGCTGCCGAACTGACCCAGGCCGGAAAGCTCATCTCGGTGGCGGGTGGCGGTGATACGGTAGCGGCCCTTGGCGCTGCCGGTGTGGTGGAGAAGTTCACCTATATTTCCACCGCAGGCGGCGCGTTCCTCGAATGGCTGGAAGGCAAAACCCTTCCGGGCGTCGCCGCACTGGAAATTTAACCCTTCGGGGGTGGGGCTTCGGCCCCGTCCTTAAAATCTCTCAAAACAAAAACCCCGGCTCTTCCGAACCGGGGTTTTTTTTAGTCTTTCAAACCGCCCGATTAGTTCAACCGGTTCGGCAGATCGGCAATCGCTTGATCAACGAGCCGCGCCGCCGCATCGCCGGTGGCATTCGCCGCCAGCAAGGCACCGGTTGCCTGAATGGCAATGCGGATCGTCTCATTCTTCACGTCGGCCAAAGCCGAGGCTTCGGCTTGCGCGATTTTGTCGAGCGCGGCTTTTTGACGGCGCGCCAGCGTTGCTTCCAACTCGGCCTGAAGTTCGACCTTCAGGCGCTCGGCGGCGGCATGGGCATCCGCCGTGAGTTGTGCCGCGTCGGCCTTCGCCTTATCGGCTTGAGCCTTCGCTTCGACTAGAAGCGTTTCGGCTTCTTTGCGAAGGGCGGAGGCTTCGTCGATCTGACGTTTTACCGTTGCGGCGTGCGTGTCGAGAATGCCACCAAGGGCCGTCCACAGCTTCTTGCCCGCGAAGGCAACGAAGACGACAAAGCCAATCGCAACCCAAGTATTCGGATCTTGGAGCAGCCCGCCGGTAGGTTCGGTAGCCATTAGGCATGCCCTCCTTGCGCCGTTGCGGCAACGGCCGCCGTTGCGTCCGCGTCGCTCACCGCAACGTTCAGCAGCTTGGAGGCCGCCGCTTGGGCAACCTCGGACGCAACCGAGCGCACATTTGCGAGCGCGGCAGACTTAGCAGCATCAATCCGGGCTTCTGCCGACGCCGTTTCCGCCGTCAGTTTTTGCACCAATTCGCTTTCGCGCAGCTTGGCTTCCGCCGAAACAGAATCCTGCACCGCTTTCAGCGTGGCCGCCGCCGAAGCTTTCGCGTCGGCTAATTGTTTCTGCACAGCGGCCTGAAGCTCTTCAGCGCTCGCCCGGGCTGCCTTGGCAGCGGCGATGTCACCGTCGATGCGGCTGCTGCGGGCGTCCAGAATACGGCTTAACCGGGGCAGGGCCACTTTCGCCATCAGCACAAGCAGAAGGCCAAAAGTGATTGCCAGCCAGAAAAGCTGCATCGAGAAAACGCCGGGGTTCAGTTGTGGCATTGGAGTCCCCGATCTTGGGTGCCCGATTCCGGGAACCCGAAGGGCGCCCCTCCCCTAAGGGAAGCGCGCCCAGAATGCACGGATAAGGCTTACGAGAATAGGATCAGGAAGGCGATCAGCAGCGCGAAGAGCGCCACGGCTTCCGTCAGTGCGAAGCCAAGGATACCAACGCTACGCAGGTTGGATTCGACGGCCGGGTTACGGGCGATCGAAGCAATCAGCGTCGAGAAGATGTTGCCAAGGCCGATGCCGACGCCAAAAAGGGCGATAACGGCGAGACCGGCACCGATGAACTTGGCGGCTTGAGCGTCCATGTTAGGATCCTTCGCGGTAACTAAGTGGTGGTGTTGAAAACAGTCTCAGAAGTTGGCCGGGCTTAGTGAAGCTCGATCGCGTCCTTGAGATAGAGGCAGGTCAGGATGCTGAACACATAGGCTTGCAGCAACGCGACCAGAATTTCAAAGCCGGTGAGGGCGACGATCAGCGCCAAGGGCGCAAGACCGCCAATGATCCCCAACGACACAGCGAACCCGCCGAACACTTTAAGCATCGTATGGCCCGCCATCATATTGGCGAACAAACGAATGGACAGGCTCACGGGGCGGGCGAAATAGGAGAGGACTTCGATGGGGATAACGATAATCGCCATCCACCAAGGGGTGCCATGGGGCAGGAAGAAGCTGAAGAAGTGCAGGCCATGGCGCATCAGCGCAATCACCGTCACCACCACAAAAACCGTCGCCGCAAGGCCGAAGGTAACAATGATGTGGCTGGTGAAGGTAAAGCTGAAGGGGATCATGCCCAGCAGATTGCCGAACAGCACGAAGATGAACAGCGAGAAGACGAAGGGGAAATATTTCATCCCTTCCTGGCCCGCATTCTCGCGCACCATATTGGCGACGAACCCATGCAGCACTTCGGCCAGGGACTGAAGTCGACCGGGGATAACTGCCTGACGCGCCGTAGCAGCGATCATCAAGCCCGTTGCCACGACGACGGCAATCACCATCCACAGCGCGGAATTGTTGAACGGCACATTGAAGCCGGCCAGCGAGAGTTCCGGGCCGATAGAATGGACTTCAAATTGCGCCAGCGGACCTGCCACGATGCCTATTCCTCTCGCTTCGGCGGTTGCTGATCGGGAGTCTTGCGCCGATAACCGACGCCCGCATCCTGCCCATTCAGAAACCGATACACATTCAAAAACCCGGCTGCCGCGCCCAACATGAAGCAGACGATCAAGCCCCACGGCTTGGTTCCGGCATAGAGATCGATCCCATACCCGAGACCGGCCCCTAAGAGAACCCCTGACACGAGATCGACCCCGACCCGCGCGCCAACGCCTAAGTCGCCCTTGCCCGTCCCTTTCGCGGCGGGTTTCCCCTGCCGCTCGGCTTCCAAGGAGGCGAGGCGCTGCGCGAACGCATCGTCGCGCGTGTCTTCCCCCTCGTGAGGCCCGGTCATAGGCACGGCCTTTCTTGATCGCCCGGTTCAAGCGAACCGGCAAATTGCGCCGCACCATAAAAAGACCCCCGCCCCCTGTCAAGAATAAGGGGGGCCGAAAGGCGGGGTTTGGTTAAGATTTCGGCCATCGGCGATGAAACCAGAGCCATTGCGCCGGATTCGCGCGGATCCACGCTTCAAGCTGCCGGTTGATCGCGCCCATGAAAGCCTGCTGCGCCAAAAGGCCGGTTTGGCCGTCCGCAAGGGTTTCGGGCTCGATCAAGGGACTGATAATCAAGCGAAACCGCGCGCCCGTCAGCCGGATCGGCTGGGCCGCCAGCAGCGGCGTTTTGAAGCGCAACGCCAGATCGGCCAAAGCCGAGGCCGTCATCGCAGCTTCGCCGAAGAAGGGCACCGAAATGCCGTCGTTCATTTTTTGATCGACCAGAAGCCCTAAATGCGCCCCGCTTTTCAGCGCTTTCAGCAGAATCCTGGCCCCCGGCGCGCCCTTTGGCACCAGATGCGGGCCGCTGAGGCGGCGGGCGTGACGAATGATCGCATCGATTTTGGGGTTATTCGGCGCGCGATACACATTGGTGAGCGGCACCCCCGCCACCCCGGCGGCGGCAGGGAGAATTTCCCAATTGGCGAGATGACCGGAAAAGGCGATTCCGGGGCGGCCATCGTCCCGAAACGCGGCCAGATGCTCACCGCCGATAATCTCCACCCGCTCGGCCATGATCTGGGTGAGATGGGGATATTCGAACAGCGTGCGCCCGAGATTGTCCCACGCATCGCGCAGCAGGCGGCGACGCTCCGGCGCGGGCAGGTTGGGAAAGGCGATGTCCAGGTTCCGCTCCGCCACCCGATGCACCGGTAGCCACGGCCCCACGGCCCGCGCCAGCCCGCCGCCGAGACCGGAGGCCATATCGAGCGGCAAGGCCCGCAGCAGCCCATACAAGCCCCAGGCTAAGCCTGCTTCCAGCGGATCTTGCAGAAGATGGCGTAGACGCGAGCGGCTCATAGGCTGGGCTCCAGATACGGCGCGAGCAACCCGTCGAGCACGGCCCCGTCCTCGAACACAAGGCGCACGGGCAAGGTTGCAATGCCCGCCCGGTCGGTAAACGGCAAGCGCGCCCAATCTTTAGATGTCGTTATCAGCGTCGCCCCCTCCCGCGCCGCCTGTTGGCGCAAAGCGGCAAGATCGGTTGCCCGGTAGGGCCGATGATCGGCAAAAGCGCGGGTGCCGACAAGCTCGGCCCCCAGGGCTTCCAGCGTTTCGAAGAATTTCTGCGGGCGGCCAATTCCGGCGAAGGCCACAAGCTTTTGCCCGCGCCAGCGCGCTGCATCCTCCGGCGTCGGTTGCAGCGTGGCGCTCAGCAGCGGCAGACCGGGGGGAAGCAGCTTTTCCAGCCCCACCCTGTCGGGGCCAACGCAAACCACGCCCTGCGCCCGCGCCAGCCCGGCAGCGATAGGCTCGCGCAGGGGACCCGCGGGTAGCACGCGGCCATTCCCGAAGCCCGTTGCCCCATCGACGACGATCAACGATAGGCTTTTGCAGACCGCCGGATTCTGAAACCCATCGTCCATAACAATGATCTGCGCCCCTGCCGCCCGCGCGGCTTTGGCCCCGAGGGCGCGGTCTTTCGCCATAATCGTTGGCGCAAGCGCGGCGAGCAGCAGGGGTTCGTCCCCAACCTCCGCCGCCGTATGCTGAGCGGGATCGACCCAGGTCGGCCCCGGTAGCGCGCCGCCATAGCCGCGCGTGAGGCAAAAAACCTGCCGCCCCGCCGCCTGCAACCGTTCGGCCACCGCCAACACGGTCGGCGTTTTCCCCTGCCCGCCGACGGTGAGATTGCCGATGCACAGAACCGGACAGCCGGGGTTGAAGCCCGGCGTTGCCGCGAGCCGCTGGGCCGTTACCGCCGCGACACGGTCCGCAAGAGGGGCGAGCAGCCGGGGCAGAACTCCGTCCCGCTGCCAAAAGCCAGGCGCGTGCATCGGTTAGGCCCCAGAAGCCATTTCTGGGGGGGGCGTATCCGAGCGCCCGTCGATTTCAAGCGGTGGGCCGGGCGGCACGGGGGAGAAGCCGAAATGGGTATCGACCGCCTCCAGTTGCGCATTCATCGCCGCTTCGATCCGCTCCCGCGCCGCCTCGATGGAGAGGCCCGCCACCGAAATCGGCGCATCGGCCCGCAACAAAACGCGGTTGAACGGCAAGGCCAGGACGAACCGGTCCCAACTGCCCATCAGCTTCCGGCGCTTCACGCTATAGGTGATGGGGATGACCGGCACGCCCGCCGTGATTGCCGCATAGGCAACGCCGAATTTCGCCCGCTGGCGCGGCCCTTTCGGCCCGTCTGGGGTAATGGCGACGATCTTTCCCGCTTCGAGCAGGCGCACGATTTCATGCAGCGCCTCCTTACCCCCCCGGCGAGACGAACCTGCAATCGCCTCGATCCCAAACGGGCGCACCGCCCGAGCGATCATCGCGCCGTCGCGGTGTTGGGAGATCAGCACATGCACCAAAGCGCCGGTTTGCGGCCAATGATAGGCCATCAGCAGAATGCGGCTATGCCAGAAGGCGGCGATAAAGGGCCGTCCGGCCTTCAGCAGCGCATCGGCCTCCGGGTGCCAATCGCGCTCGGCCCGGCTGGTCCACCAAACGAAGCGGATATAGGCGAAGGCGAAGCTGACAAGCAGCCGTTGCACCATGGCCGATTTAGCGAGTTTCTTCATCCGGCCACCGGCTCCGCGAATTGCAGCGCGTGCAAGCGCGCATAAAGCCCCGTCCGGGCCAGAAGCTCGGTGTGGCTGCCCCGTTCTACGACTTTGCCGCGCTCCAGCACATAAATAAGATCGGCATCGACCACTGTCGAAAGGCGATGGGCGATCACCAGCACCGTCCGCCCCTGCATCAACCGGTCGAGCGCCGCCTGCACCAGCCGTTCCGATTCGGTATCGAGCGCGCTGGTCGCCTCGTCGAGCAGCAGAATCGGCGCGTTCTTGAGCATCGCGCGGGCGATAGACAGCCGCTGGCGCTGCCCGCCCGACAGTTTCACGCCGAATTCACCGACCACCGTATCGTAACCTTGGGGAAGCTCGGTGATGAACTCATGGGCCGCCGCATCGCGCGCCGCCTGAATAATCTCAGCCTTGCTCGCCTCGGGGCGGCCATAGGCGATATTGGCGCGCACGCTATCGTCGAACAGGCTGACTTCTTGACTGACAAGACCAATCGAGCGGCGCAGCGAGCCGAGCGTTACACTGCGCACGTTCTGCCCGTCGATAAGGATGCGCCCCGCCGTCACATCATAAAAGCGCGGAATGAGATTGAGGATGGTGGATTTGCCCGCGCCCGAGGGGCCAACCAAGGCCACCTTCTGCCCCGCCGGAATCACCAGATCGAGCCCGTCGAGCTGCGAGGCTTCGGGATCGGCATAATGGAAGCGCACGCCCTCGAACCGCACTTCGCCGCGCGGCACCGCCAGCGCGGGCGCGTCGGGGGCGTCGGCAATGGCGGGGGGCGTGTCGATCAGGGTAAAGACCCGATCCGCCGCCGCCAGCCCCTCTTGCATCGAGACATTCAGATTGGCGAGGCGTTTGATCGGCTCATAGGCCAACAGCAGCGCCGTGATGAAGCTAAAGAAGGTGCCCGTGGTGCGCGTGCCGTCGATCACCTGACTGCCGCCGTAGACGATGACGGCGACGATGGCAACGCCGCCCAGGGTTTCCATCACCGGGCTCGAAATCGCCCGCACGCGCGAAGCTTTGGCAATCAAGCGGTGCAGCCGATTAATCAGCGTCGCCGCGCGGCCCGTCTCATACTCCTCCATCGCATAGGATTTTACATGGCGCGCGCCCATGAACACCTGTTCGAGCAGGGTCGTGAACTGCCCCATCTCCACTTGAGTATTGGCCGACACCTTGCGCATGCGCTTGCCCAGGCGGGCTATGGGGAGAATGGCGGTCGGGAAACCGACAAAGGCGACCAGCGTCAACACCCAATCCTGCTGCACCATCACCGCGACGAGGAAGATCACGCCCAGCACGTCCTTCCCCAAACCCGTGAGCGTGGAGGAGACGAGATTGCGCATCAGCCCAACGTCGTTGGTGAAGCGGCTCACCAGCGAGCCGGTCGGCTGCCCGTGGAAAAACGCCAGATCGGCATGGACCACATGGGCAAAAAGCCGCTGCTGGATATCCGAGATAATCCGCTGCCCGGTGGTGTTCATCACCACCGATTCGCCGTAGCTCGCCAGCCCTTTGACAAAAAAGGTCAGCAGAATCAGCCCGCCGATTTCCCACAAAAGGCTGCGGTCTTTATTGGTGAACACATCGTCCAGCACCGGCTGGATGAGCTTCGCCAGCGCCGCCGTTGTGCCCGCCACCAGCATCATCATCAGCACCGCCAGCGCGAAGCGCGGCAGGTAAGGGCGCACATGCTCGCGCATCAGGCGAAGCAGCAGCGCGCGGCTGGTTTGCGGGGCGGGGCGGGTTGCAGACACGGGGGGCAGGCTCTCTTACATAAAACGCCGCACGCTTAGCATGTTTTGGCAAAAGCGCAAAACGGCGGAACCTTGGGGGCACCACGCGCCCGCTGCCCAAAGGTTCCACCGAATACGAAAGACCATCTCGATTATGGAAAAATTATGCCGTATCTTTTTAAAAGAAACACCTGACCGGAGGGGAGAAATGCTAAAAAACCGCGCCTCTTTCGCCCTTTTTTCAGTCGTGCCGAGCCTTATTGTTTGCACACCTATAGAAGCCAAAGAGATTAGTTTCGGTATGCGCGAAATCGCGCCCTACGCCATTAAAACCGAAACTGGTGCTGCGGGTCTTGATACTGAAATCATCGCGGCGGCTTTGGCCGAACGCGGCCATCATCTTGCGGTAAAATTCTATCCTTTCGCCCGGTTGATCGCGACCTTCAACGAGAATAAGGAAATCGAAGCCGCAGCCCCGGTGGTACCGCGCTTCAATCTCACCGGCACGCTAACCGAGCCTTTCATAACCTATCGCAATATCGGCCTGTCCCTCGCCCAAGCGCATCTCAGCGTCACCACGCTGGCGGACCTTAGCCATCTCCAAATCATCGCTTTTCAGAATGCGCGCAACGCCCTGGGGCCGGAGTTTGCGGCAGCGGTCGCCAACAATAATGGCTACCGGGAAGAATCGAGCCAGCCGCTTTCGGTGAAGGTTCTGTTCAATGGCCGGGCAGATTTGATTATCGGCGAGCGGCGCATTTTCCGCCACCTCATCAACGATCCGGCAACGGGCATCGATAAGACCATCGAAACGGTGGAGCACCCGCTGTTTGCGCCAACCCATTATAGCGTGATCTTCCGCGATCCGGCGCTTGCCGAGGATTTCAACGCCGGGCTTGCCGCGATCAAAGCCTCCGGCCTGTATGACGCGATTTTGCAGAAATACTAGGCTTGCACCCTTGAGCCGCCCGCACCGCCCCTTATAGTGTCGGCCTATGCGTATTCTATTCGTCTCCAGCGGGCTCGATCCGCGCACGGGGGGAACGGCCACGGCGGCGGTTTCCGTTTGTCTCGCCGCCCGGCGGGCGGGGCTGGAGGTCGATCTGCTCTACCCGGTCGAGCGGGAGGTCGAACCGCTGCTGGGGCCGACCGTGGCGCTCCTAGCAGCGGCGGGCGTGACCGTCCGCGCCTTCCCCTTCAGCGGCTACAAGCGCGCCGTGCGCTGGGGGATTTCGGCGGAACTCAACGCTTGGCTGTTCAAACACGCGCGCTTTTACGACGTGATCCACGCCCATTCCTGCTGGGTCTGGACCTCGGTTGCCGCGGTCCGCGCCGCGCGCGCCGCGCGAAAGCCGGTGGTGTTGATGCCCCACGAAAGCCTAACGCGCTTCGACATCGGCAATGCCTCCTCCACCCCCTTGCGCTGGGCGAAATGGCTGCTGCGCGACTGGTACGTGAAGCGGCTGGATAAGATCATCGTGTCGTCGGACCTAGAGGCGCGCGATTCGCTGCTGGCCGATTACCCGCGCACCGAAATCATCCCCCACCCGGTCTTTGATGAAACCGAACCGCAGCCGCTGCGCCGCCTGCAAGGGCCGGAGCCCGATTGGTCGCCGCTCACGGTCGGCTTCCTCGGGCGGTTCCATCCGAAAAAAAACCTATCCCTGCTAATCGACGCCGTCGCCGACGCCCCCGGCGTCCGCCTGCAAATCGCGGGCGGCGGGGAATTGGAGGACGAGCTCCGCGCCCGCGTCGCCCGCCGCAAGATCGAAGGCCGCGTCAGCTTCCTTGGCTTCATCGGCGGGGAGGAAAAAGCCAGCTTCCTGCGCACCATCGACCTGCTGGCCGTGCCCTCCCAGTTCGAATGCTTCGGGCTGGTGGCCACCGAAGCCCTGGTGCAGGGAACCCCCGTGCTGCTCTCCCCCACCGTCGGCGTGGCCGATGATATTGCCGCAGCGGGCGCGGGGATCATCATTCCGCCGCGCCCGGACGCGATTGCAGTCGCCCTGCGCGACCTAGACCAGAACCGCGAGCGGTTGCACGCGATGGCGGGAAAGGCGTTTGGGACGGCGCTGGGGCTCTATTCCTTTGCCGCGCATGGGGCGCGGTTGCGGGAGGTGTATGAGGGGGTCGAAAAGTAGGTTATATATCGTCGTAACGACGGAATGAATCAGGATAACCGACATGATTTTCGACAGCCCCGCGCTTGAGGCGTTGGATCACGAAGTCCTCGGCCTGATCCAAGCGCAACGGCAGCTTTTGCGCCACCACGTCGGGCAGAATCCAACCCGGTGGCGGGGGTTTATTCGCAAGAACACTTTTGCCCGCGCCCTGCAAGGCTCCAATAGTATCGAAGGCTATACCGCCAATCTGACCGAAGCCGTGGCGATTATCGATGAAGAGCGCCCGGAAACGCTGGAGGAGGAAACCTTAAAAGCTCTGCAAGGCTATCGAACCGCCATGGCCTATATTATGGCGGTGCATGATGATCCCTACACGCAGATCACCTTAGAGCTTATCCGCAGCCTACATTATATGATGCTAAGTTACGATCTCACCAAGCTCCCCGGCCAGTGGCGGCCCAATCCCATCTATGTTCTCGATGAGGTCGCCCAAGAGATCGTTTATGAGGGGCCAGAGGCGGCGGCGGTTCCGGCGCTGATGGAGGCGCTAGTTCGGCAGATCAATGAAACCCGCGCCGACAGCCCGCCCATCGTGCAAGCCGCGATGGCCCATTTGAATCTCGCCATGATCCACCCGTTCAAAGACGGTAACGGGCGGATGGCGCGGGCACTGCAAACGCTGATTATCTCGCGCAACGACGCAAGCTCGCCGGTGTTCAGCAGCATCGAAGAATGGCTGGGCCGCAATACCCCCGCTTATTACGCGCTGTTGAAGGAGGTGGGCGAGGGCCGCTGGAGCCCGCAAAACTCCGCCCTACCCTGGGTGCGCTTCTGCCTGCGTGCCCATTACCAGCAGGCCGCGACGCTGCTGCGGCGCAACGCCCATATGGGCCAAGTGTGGGCGCGCGTCAGCCAACTGGTCGCCGCGCATAAACTGCCCGAGCGCACCGAAAGCGCCCTGGTGGAAGCCGCCTTCGGCTACACGCTGCGCAATCACCGCTACCGGGTGGAAAACGAAATTTCTGACGTGGTCGCCTCCCGCGATCTGAAACGCCTGTGCGACTTGGACCTGCTCATCCCAAAAGGCGAAAAACGGGGCCGCACCTATGTCGCCGCCCCGGCTCTGCGCGCCCTTTGGTCCGACACACTCCACCGCCGCCGCTCGGACGATCCCTATGCTCTGGCGCGGGAGAAGCAGACGCCGCTATTGTTTTGAGGGGGGAGGGTTGCTACGAGCCACATAATAATCCAATAAGTATCTCAAAATCACTTGCGTGCAATTATTAAAATACTTTCCTTGGTCGAGAGCCAGTGGTTTTCTCGAAAATATTATTTATCATCTCATTTATTTCATCTATTTTATTTTTATGATTTAATTGAAGATAAATTATTTTACTTGCAAAGTCACTATACCTTGTTCCTAGAAAATTAACTTGAAGTTCCTTCTCAGGATTTGAAGCATTAAATAATATTTCAAAAGATTTATAGTTATTCAAAAATTGATTGATATATTCTTGGTGTGAATAAAAAGTCTTATATAAATACAAAACATCCCTGCCCCAAATACTCTTAATTACGGACTTGCATTGCGGCGATACAATTGTTTTTAATATATCCAAATCATTACTTAGCTGATGCTCTATAACACCTTTTTTTGAATCGATGAAATCTGAAATTGACGCATCAACATTAAAAATTCCGAAATTCGATAAAAAATACTCGTCAATTCCTGCCTCAGATAATTTTTTATAAAAATGTTCAGCTTGGGCATAAAAAAAAGGCGCCATTCCAGAAAATCTCATCTGAGAGACTTGAGACTCCATCTCATCTTTCATAGCTTTTTGAGCGGCCACCGCTGCGCGCAACTCCCTACTTTGAATACGAACACTCAGCGCAAGAAAAAACAGCGCCGCAGGAGCAAATATGCCCGCTAAAAAATCTCCCCATTCGTTCACTTTATTTGGGAAAATTTCGAAAAATGATTTGCAATTTTCTAAAGAAAAATAGGCACCCAAAAGACACACTACTACGAAAATCAATACAACCATCAACGCTGATGGCAATGGGTAACGCTCTAAAAAACCCTGCTTGCCCTCTGCCATTTTTGCGCCCCTCAATCTCTCGAACATCTTAAAATAGAATATACTACAGCCTTCCCACCCAATCCACCCTTACCAAGTTTTCACCCCCTGCCCGCCCGCGCCTGTGCTAGACAGCCGGTCTCGGACGAATAGCCCAAGGGTGGGAGCGCGATGCGCGTTCTGGTGTTTTTGCATGATGCGTTTGGCGGTCGGGGCGGCATTGCCAAGTTCAACCGCGATCTGCTGGGGGCGCTCTGCGCGCATCGGGCGGTGACGGAAGTTGTGGCGCTGCCGCGCGTCATCGTCGATCCGGTCGAAGGCTTGCCGGAAAAGCTAACCTATTGGACCTGGACCCGCCACGGCAAAGCCGCGTTTCTGGCGGGCGAACTGTTGACGCTCACCGATCCGCGCGGGTTTGATCTCGTGATCTGCGGGCATGTGAATCTGTTGCCGCTGATGCGCCTGCTGGAACTCCGCCGCCGCGTGCCGATGGGGCTTATTCTGCATGGGGTGGAAGCGTGGCAGCCGGTCGGCGGGGCGGAAACCCGGCGGCAGATTGGGCGGCTCGATTGGTTCCTCGCCGTCAGCCAATTCACCAAAGATCGATTTTTGGAATGGACCGGCCTGCCCGAGCCGAAAGGCCTCGTGGTGCCGAATGCGGTCGATATCGCCGCCTTCACCCCCGGCCCCAAGCGCGCCGATCTACTCAGCCGCTACGGGCTTGCCAATAAGCGCGTGCTGATGGGCATGGGGCGGCTTGAGGCGCGCGAACGCTATAAGGGGTTCGACGAGGTGATGGAGGCGATGCCCGGCCTGCTGCCGCGCTATCCGGACCTCGCCTATCTCATCTGCGGCGAAGGCACCGACCGGCCCCGGCTGGAGCAAAAGGCGCGCGATCTTGGCATTGCCGATAAGGTCGTTTTCGCGGGCTATGTGCCGGAGGATGAAAAAGTCGATACCTACCGGCTCGCCGATGTGTTTTTGCTGGCGGGCTGGGGCGAGGGGTTCGGCATTGTCATTATCGAAGCGCTGGCCTGCGGTATCCCCGCCATCGCCTCCAACCTCGACGCCAGTGCGGAAGCGGTGCTGGACGGCACATTCGGCCCCGTCGTGAACCCGAAAGACCCGGCGGATCTGGCGCGCGGCATCGAAACCGCGCTGGCCCAAGGCCGGGGACAACCGCCGGTAGGACTCGAAACCTTCTCCGCGCAAGCGTATAACGAGCGCGTGAACCGCATGATCCTCGATCCGCTGGCGGCACGGCTGGGAGAAGCGCAATGAGCATCAAGCTGGCCTACTTCGTCACCCATCCGATTCAATATCAAGCGCCGCTGCTGCGCCGGGTGGCGGCGCTACCGGGGTTGGAGTTCAAGGCTTTCTTCGGCTCGGATTTTTCGGCGCGGGCCTTTGTCGATCCCGATTTCGGGCGGGCGATTCAGTGGGATGTGCCGCTGCTCGAAGGCTATGCCTCCGAAGTGCTGGGCCAATGGGGCGCACCGCTGGGCACGAACGAGATTCCCACCGTCTGGCGACCCTTCTCCACGGGCCTCGCCAAAAAGCTGCGCGACGGGAAATTCGATGTGCTGTGGATTCACGGCTATAACCGCGCCTCCCATTGGGTGGCGGCGGCGACGGCCAAATCCATGGGCATTAAAGTGCTGATGCGCGATGAATCGACCGATATTTCCGCCCAGCGCTCGCCGTTAAAGCAGATTGCCAAGCAAGTCTTCTTCACCACGATGAACCGGTTTGTCGATCGGTGGCTAACGATTGGCGCCTTAAATGCTGAGTATTATCGCGGGTTCGGCATTTCGGCCCATAAGCTTATCTCAGTGCCCTATGCGGTCGATAACGCCTATTTCCAGGGCAAGATTGCGGCGCTCTCCCCCGAACGGGAACTGTTGCGCGCAAGCTTGGGACTAGAGCCGGGCCGCCCGATTATTCTGTTTGCCGCAAAGCTCATCGACCGCAAGCAGCCGCTGCCCTTGCTGGGAGCGTTTGCCGAACTGGTGCATGATGCCGACGCGCGCAACCCCTATTTGATTTACGCGGGCGACGGGCCGCAGCGGGGGGCGTTGGAGAAAACCATCGCCGTTTCGGGCCTCGGCAAATCGGTCAAAGTGCTGGGGTTCAAAAGTCAGGCGGACCTCGCCGCGCTTTATGACCTGTGCGATATTTTCGTGCTGCCGTCCGAACGGGAAGCCTGGGGCCTCGTTGTCAACGAAGCCATGAATGCGGGCCGCGCGATTGTTTGTTCCGACCGCATCGGCGCGGCTCCGGATTTGATCGTTCCCGGCCTGAACGGCCATATCTATCCTTTCGGGAATGATAAGGCGCTGGCGGCGTCGCTGCGGGATTGTTTGATCGATCCCGAACGGTTGGCTGCCATGGGGCGGGCCAGCCTGGAGCGCATTAATGCGTGGAGCTTTGATCAAGATATTGACGGCCTGTGCCGCGCCCTGCGCGAGGTGACGGGTGTGGAGATTCGGCCATGACGCGGACGGTATTGGTAACGGGCGGCGCGGGGTACATCGGTAGCCATACGTGTAAAGCGCTCGCAAAGGCGGGCTATACGCCCGTGACCTATGATTCGCTGACGCGCGGTTTTCGCGATGCCGTGCGGTACGGGCCGCTAGTGATCGGCGATATCGGCGACCGGGCGGCGGTGGATGCGGCGCTGGCCGAGCATCAGCCCATCGCCATTCTGCATTTCGCCGCCATGGCCTATGTGGGCGAAAGCGTGGCCGATCCGCTGCTCTATTACCGCAATAATACGGCGGGGGCGCTGGTGCTGATCGAAGCCGCCCTGGCCGCCGGGGTGGATAAACTCGTCTTCTCCTCCACCTGCGCCACCTACGGCGTGCCGAAGGTGCTGCCCATCGATGAAGAAACGCCGCAGGTGCCGATCAACCCCTATGGGCGGTCGAAGCGGATGGTGGAGCAGATGTTGCAAGATGTCGGCGCGGTCACGCCGCTGCGCTCGGTCGCCTTGCGCTATTTCAACGCCAGCGGCACCGATCCCGAGGGCGAGATTGGCGAGAATCACGACCCGGAAACCCATCTGCTGCCGCTTGCCATCAATGCCGCCCTCGGCCTCGGCCCGGCCTTGCAGGTCAATGGCAATGACTACCCGACGCCGGACGGCACCTGCATTCGCGACTATATCCACGTCACCGATTTGGCCGACGCCCATGTGCGCGCCCTCGGCTATCTGGAACAAGGCGGGGCGACGACGCAAATCAACCTCGGCACCGGGGCGGGCTTTTCGATCCGGGAAATTTTGACGGCGATTGAAAGCGTGCTGGGCGTGCCCGTGCCGCACCAGTTCGGCCCGCGCCGTCCTGGCGATCCGCCCAGTCTGGTAGCCTTGGCCGAAAAAGCCAAGGATGTGCTCGGGTGGATTCCAAAACATTCCGACATCGAAACGATTGTGCGCACCGCCGCCGCCTGGGCGCGCCGCCAGCATAATCGGTGAGCGGCATGCGCGTGCAAACGCCGGTTCTGATTGGCCATCCGGGGGCGGCCCACTTCATTTATGAAATGGTGGCAGCGGTGGAAGCGCTGGGGTTCGACTCGCGCTTCGAAACCGGCTTTTACTATGATCCGCAGGGAATTTGGGCGCGGCTACTGGCACTGGTGCCCGCCCGCCAGCGCGGCAAGATCGAACGCGAGTTAAAGCGCCGCAGCTTCGATAGTATCGATGCGCGCCGGGTGCTGGTGCATCCGGTCCCGGAACTCGCCTATGTGGCCGCCGCCCGCCTCGCCAATCACCGGCCTGCGGTGCCGAAGGCGGTGATGGCCTGGCGGAACCGGTATATCGACAGCGCGATTGCCAATCGGATTCGCCGCGAACGGCCGCGCCTCTTTATCGGTCACGATACCTCGGCCCTGCGCAGTTTCGAGGCGGCAAAGGCGAGCGGAACGCTGACGGTGCTCAACCAGATGATCGGGCATTTGGCGGTCGGCGACCGGATTTTGCGCGAAGAAGCCGAATTGCACCCCGATTGGGCCGATTCGCTGCACGCGGGTGCCCCGCAGGCGGAAATAGAGCAATGCCTTGCCGAAGCGCGGATGGCCGATGCGATTCTGTCGCCCTCCGACTATGTCACCCAAACCTTGATCGAGGTCGGCGTTGCGCCCGAGCGCATTCATCTTCAGCCCTTCGGCGTGCGGGTGGACCGCTTCAAACCGCCGGAAGTCGCGCGCGACGACGGCATCTTCCGCCTGCTCTACGTCGGCCAAATCAGCCAGCGCAAGGGGCTGAAATATGTTCTGAAAGCGGTGAAGCAGATCGGCGACCGCTCGATTGAACTGGTGCTCGTCGGCGGGCTCGTCGGCGAAGGGCGCGGGCTGAAGCCCTATGAGGGTTGGTATCGCCACGTCCGTAATGTTCCCCATCACGAGGTCCAAGGCCTGTTTCAGTCGGCGGATGTGTTCGTCTATCCTAGCCTGCACGAAGGCTCGGCACTGGCGATTTTCGAAGGGATGGCGACGGGCCTGCCGGTGATCACCACGCTTAATTCGGGCTCGATGGTCCGCGACGGCATCGAAGGCAAAATCGTGCCGATCCGGTCAGTGGACGCGATTGCCGAGGCGATCCTAACCTTGAAGAACGACGCCGATTTGCGCGGGGCCTTGGGTCGGGCGGCCCGCGTCCGCGCCCTCGGTTTCACCTGGGGCCATTACCGCGACCGGCTGGGGCCGCTGCTCGATGGGCTATTGGGGATCGGTTAAAGTTCGTTCGGGGGCCGCGCCCCTCAAACTGCCGTCTTAGTCCTGCTCCAGCGGCGTCACGCTCTGCACGACAAAGCCCGCGCTGGTTGGGTATTTCGACTGGGCCCGCAAATGGGCTTCGCTCAGGCTGGGGGCATTCATTTCGATATAGCGGGTTTCGGCCCAACCGTCATCGAGGCGCTTATGATGCTCGCCCCGGCTAACGATGTTGGCAACCTCGGCGTTATAGACGGCGATTTCAAAACGCGGCATCGGGAGCCTCCTTCTTCGGCGATCAAGCGAGCGCGGGGCGCGCGGCGCAGAGGATATAATTCACGGCCAGCGACGGGGATCGCGACCATTCCCCGGTGAGGGGGCTGAAGGCCAGCCCGCTCACGTCCGTCACCGCGAGGCCCGACGCGCGCAACGGCCCGGCGAGTTCCGAGGGCTTGCGGAATTTCCGCCAAGAATGGGTTCCGCGCGGCAGCAAGCGCAGCAGATATTCCGCGCCGACAATGGCGAGCCCGAACGCCTGCGGCGTGCGGTTGAGGGTCGAGAGAATCAGCAGCCCCCCAGGGGCGACGAGGGCGGCGCAGGTCGCGAGAAACGCCGCCGGATCGGCGACATGCTCAACGACCTCAAGCGCCGTTACGATATCGAACTGTTTTCCTTCGCCGAGTACATCTTCCGCCGTGGTTACGCGATAATCGATTTTCAGCCCCGCTTCCTCCGCATGGGTGCGCGCCACCGCAATGCTTTCGGCCGCCGCATCAATCGCCGTCACCTGCCCGCCTAACCGCGCCAGGGGCTCAGCCACAAGCCCGCCACCGCAACCAATATCGAGCACCTGCTTGCCCAAAAGCGGGCGTAGCGAATTTGTTTCGCCTCCGAAACGGGCTAGAGCTTGATCGCGAATATACCCCACCCGCACCGGGTTCAGCGCGTGCAGCGGCCGCATCGGGCCGGTCGGGTCCCACCAGGTTTCGGCAAGGGCTGCGAATTGGGCCACTTCGCGCGCATCGATACTGGACGCGGGCGCGGTTTGGGGATGAACCATAGATTCCTCTTGACGATGCGGGGTCAGCGCTTGGCCTTGCCCATTCCACAGAGTATGAATAGCGGCCCAAGCGCTGGCAACCCCTCCCCCCAAGGTTTCTCCTTCGAAGCCAGGGGGGCGGAGACGTCGGCCCTCAAGAAGAAAGGAAGCAGGCCACTATGGCCCGTATCGTCATGAAGTTCGGCGGCACGTCGGTGGCCGATCTCGACCGTATTCGCAATGTGGCCCAGCGCGTGAAGCGCGAAGTGGATGCTGGCAATCAGGTTGCCGTTGTCGTTTCCGCCATGGCCGGAACTACGAACCAGCTCGTTGCCTGGGTGAACGGCATCTCTAAGCTGCACGATACCAAGGAATATGACGCGGTGGTGGCGTCGGGCGAGCAAGTGACCGCCGGTTTGACCGCCCTTGCCTTGCAAGAGCTTGGCATTCCCGCGCGCTCGTGGCTGGGCTGGCAAATCCCGATTTATACCGACGATGTGCACGGCAAAGCCCGCATTACCGATATTCCCGGCGACAATCTGAATGCCGCTTTCGATTTGGGCGAAGTCGCCGTGATCGCCGGTTTCCAGGGCGTGAGCCCCGACGGGCGGATTACCACCCTCGGGCGCGGTGGCTCGGACACGTCGGCGGTGGGCATTGCGGCGGCGATCAAGGCCGACCGCTGCGACATCTATACCGATGTGGATGGGGTTTACACGACCGATCCCCGGATCGTGACGAAAGCCCGGAAGCTCGATAAGATCAGCTACGAAGAAATGTTCGAAATGGCCTCGCTGGGCGCTAAGGTTCTGCAACCGCGCTCGGTTGAAATGGCGATGAAGCATCGGGTGCGGGTGCAAGTGCTGTCCAGCTTTGCCGACCTGCCCGGAACCTTAGTTGTGGATGAGGACGAGATCGTGGAACAACATCTGGTCAGCGGTATTGCCTATAGCCGGGACGAAGCCAAAATCACCCTCGCCAAAGTGGCCGACCGGCCCGGCGTGGCCGCTGCGATTTTCGGCCCGCTCGCCGACGCCGCCGTGAACGTCGATATGATCGTTCAGAATGTTTCGGCCGACGGTAAAACCACCGACCTTACGTTTACGATTGGCCGGGCCGATCTGGAACGCGCTTTGCAGGTTCTGCGCGATGCCAAGGAAACCATCGAATATTCTGAGCTTATTCCCGATCCGGCTGTGGCTAAAGTATCGGTGGTCGGCGTTGGCATGCGCAGCCATGCTGGCGTTGCCTTAAAAATGTTCGAAACCCTCGCGGCGAAAAACATTAACATCCAGGTGATTACCACCTCGGAAATTAAAGTCTCGGTGCTGATTGCCGAGGAATATACGGAATTGGCGCTGCGGGCCCTGCATACTGTGTTCGGGCTTGATGCGACTGCGTAACAAGGTACGGTTGGTTTAATGCAGGACGGTCTCGCCTCTCTCTTCCGCGATCCTTCGCCAGCGCTCTCGGCGCTGTGGGCGGACGGCTGCACCTTTTTGGGCACGCCGACGGCCATTCTGGGCGGGGCGATGACCTGGGTATCGGAACGCCATTTGGTTTCAGCGATTTCGGAGGCGGGGGGCTTCGGCGTCCTCGCCTCCGGATCGATGCCGCCGGAGACGCTCCGCGCCGAAATTCAAGCGACCCAAGCGCTGACGGATAAGCCCTTTGGCGTTAATCTGATCATTATGCACCCGCAACTGTCGGCTCTCGCGGCAGTTTGTTTGGAAGAAGGCGTATCGCATATCGTGTTGGCGGGCGGCATTCCACCCAGCGAGACGATTCGCCAGATTAAGGACGGCGGGGCCAAAGCCATCGCCTTCGGCCCAACTTACGCGCTCGCCCGCAAGCTCGTGCGGGTGGGCGTTGATGCGCTGATTATCGAAGGCTCGGAGGCAGGCGGCCATATCGGCGCGGTTTCAACCTCGGTCTTGGCACAGGAAATTCTGCCGGTTATCCGCGAAGTCCCCGTTTTCGTCGCGGGCGGCATTGGGCGCGGTGAAGCCATGCTGGCGTATCTGGAAATGGGCGCAGCGGGCGTGCAGCTTGGCACGCGCTTCGTGTGCGCCACCGAAAGCGTCGCCCACCCCAACTTCAAGAAAGCCTTCGTTCGGGCCACCGCGCGCGAAGCCCAGCCGTCGGTTCAGCTTGATCCGCGCTTTCCGGTGATCCCCGTGCGCGCACTGATTAATCAGGCGACGCGGGCGTTTCAGGAGTGTCAGCGCGAGATTATTGCCGAGGTCGATGCGGGGCGCTTGGATCAGAAACAGGCGCAACTCGATATCGAACATTTCTGGGCCGGGGCCTTGCGCCGCGCCGTGGTGGAAGGCGATGTGGAGAACGGCTCGTTGATGGCGGGCCAAAGCGTTGGCTTCGTCAATAAGGAGCAGGCCACCGCCGAAATCATCACCGATCTGATCGATCAGGCCGAAGCGGCCTTACGCGCGCGGGCGCTGTCCCGCGCGTTAGGAGGCTAGCATGCAGTCGCCCCCGTCCGCCGGTTGGAGTGGGGCGCGCCGCCTATTGCGGCGCTTGCGCGATTTGATGGCGGCGGGCACGGCGGCGGAAGAGCGGCTGAACCAAACCGTCCGCCTCATTGCCTCCGACATGGTGGCCGAGGTTTGCTCGGTCTACATCATGCGCGCGGGCGAAGTGCTGGAGCTTTTCGCCACCGAAGGCTTGAACCCCGACGCCGTTCATAAAACCCGCATGCGGGTGGGCGAAGGCTTGATCGGCGATATTGCCGCCCACGCGCGCGCGATTGCCGCGTCGGACGCGTGGGCACACCCAAACTTCTCGTACCGCCCGGAAACCGGCGAAGATCTGTTCCGCTCGCTGATGGGCGTGCCGATCATGCGCGGCGGGCGCGTGGCCGGGGTTCTCGCGGTCCAGAACAAGGCGCAACGGCTCTATACGGAAGAAGAGCTGGAAACGCTCGAAACCGTGGCGATGGTTCTGGCGGAATTGATTGCCTCGGGCGATCTCGTCAACCCGTCCGAAGCAATCATGGCCGATGCCACCGCGATCGTGCCGCGCCGCTTGGATGGGCTGCGGCTCAATGCCGGGCTTGCCATCGGCACGGCTCTGCTGCATTCGCCGCGCGTCACCATTCGGCAAATGGTGGCGGAAAATCCGGTCGAAGAGTTGGAGCGCCTGAAGACCGCCGTCGCGGATATGCACACCCAGCTCGACACCCTGCTCACCGGCTCGGACGTGATGGCGAGCGGCGAGTTGCAAGACGTGATGGAAAGCTACCGCATGTTCGCGCAAGACCGGGGGTGGCTCGGGCGCATCCGCGAGGCGATCAATACCGGCCTTACGGCGGAAGCGGGCGTTCAGAAGGTCCAAAACGATATGCGCGCCCGCATGCGCGAAGTGACGGACCCTTATTTGCGCGAACGGCTACTGGACCTTGAAGACCTCACGGGCCGCCTGCTTACCCATCTGTCGGGCGCGGTGCTCGACACTTCCGAAATGCCGCTGGATGCGATTGTTTTCGCCCGCGCCATGGGACCGGCGGAACTGCTGGATTATGACCGCACGAAGCTGAAAGGGCTGGTGCTCGAAGAAGGCTCGGCCACCTCCCACGTCGCCATCGTCGCCCGCGCGCTCGATATTCCGGTTCTGGGCCGCGTCTCGGACGTGCTCGACCGGGTGGAAACCGGCGATCTAGTGGTTTTGGATAGCGACAATGGTCAGGTCTTCATCCGCCCAGGGCAGGATGTGCTCGATGCGGTGCGCGTATCGATGCAGGCCCAGGCCGATTTGAAACTGCGCTACGCCGCCACCCGCCACCTGCCAGCGATGACGCGCGACGGGCAATCGGTTTCGCTGCTCCTAAACGCCGGGTTGCTGATCGATCTTCAGCATTTGGAGGAAACCGGGGCCGATGGGATCGGGCTCTATCGCACCGAAATTCCGTTTATGGTCCGCTCCTCCTACCCGAATGTTGCCACCCAAACCGATATCTACCGCAAAGTTCTGGAAGCGACCGATACGCGCCCCGTGACCTTCCGCACGCTCGATATTGGCGGTGATAAGGCCCTTCCGTATTTCGACGCGGGCGAGGATGAGAATCCGGCGATGGGCTGGCGCGCTATCCGCATCGGGCTCGATCGGCCGATCATGCTGCGCCAACAGTTGCGCGCCCTCATTCGGGCGGCTACCGACCGCGAGTTGCGCGTGATGTTCCCGATGGTCGCCACGGTCGAAGAATATCTCCGCGCCCGGGCGTTGCTGGACGAAGAGCTAACCCGCGCCGAAGACCTAAAGGAGGCGATGCCGGAGCGCGTTAAAGTCGGCGCGATGCTGGAAGTTCCAAGCCTGATGTGGCAGATGCCGCAACTCTTGGCGCGGGTCGATTTTCTGTCGGTCGGCTCCAACGATTTGCTGCAGTTCCTTTTCGCCTGGGATCGCGGCAGCCCGCGCCTCTCGGACCGCTACGATACGCTAACCCCCGGCGTGTTGGCGTTCTTCGACGATTTGGTGCGCAAAGCCCGCGCCGCCTCCGTCCCCATCACGCTGTGCGGTGAAATGGCCGGGCGGCCCCTGGAAGCGATGATGCTGATTGGCCTCGGCTTCCGCGCCCTCTCCATGACCGCCGCGTCCATCGGCCCGGTGAAAATGATGACGCGCTCGCTCGATGCCCGGCAGTTGCGCCCACTGCTTGATCAAATCATGCATCACCCGGTCGCAACCCTTCGCGGAACCTTGCGCGGCTATGCCCGCGACCGGGGGATTGTTCTATAGCCTTGCTCTACGACGCGGGTTCCCGAATCAGCGCCTCTGCCGGAATGTGCCATTCTTTATGCAGCTTCCGGATCATTGTGATCGAAAGCCTATTGATATTGCCCGAAAGAATTTCCGACGCGCGGCTTCGGCTCCCGAGCAAACGGGTTAAATCGGTTTGGCGATAGCCCATCTGCTCCATCCGAAACTCAATCGCATCAAGCGGCGTTGGCGGATCGATGGGGAAGGCTTCGCGCTCATAATGCTGAACGAGAATGGCGAGCGCCTCCAGTTCATCCGCCTCGGGCGTATCGACTTCGGCCGACATTAAGAGGCCAATGCGGTCCAGGGCCGCGCGATGCTGTTGGGGGGTTTTGATGGGGTGCAGCACGGTCATATCGTCCTCGCGTCAATCTTATCGTACTCTTGGTGGGTTCCAGCAAAACGAATAAGCGCTACTCCCGCGACATAATTGAACTGAGCGATGATTCGATAATTATTTCCGCATATATCGAATACAATTCGATTGTTTCCAATGATATCGGCACTGCCGAACGCCTGCTTCACGTCGGTCGGCTGCTTCCATGTCGCGGCACTAATTTCCTGGGTCCATGCGGCGACGCGCCGTTCCAAGGTTTTACCCTGGGCCGGACGTAGGCGTTTCTCACGCTCGACCAGTTCCGAAAGAAGGTTGCGCCCCACAATAAGCATGCACCGTTATAGCGCGTTCCAAAATTTGGAACAATACGTAAAAAACTCCCCGCGATCCCCGGCTGCTGATACAGTAGGCATCACGTTTGGCCTTTCGTCAGATTTTAGAACTATCGGTAGGGATCGTGTCGCCCGCTTCTAATATCCACAATTCCGATTCGTTGGATGGGCAGTTAACCCTAGGACAGGCGCTGCGTTCAGCCCGCGAGGCCCATGGGGTTTCGCTCGATGACGTTGCCGCTACCTTGCGGATCAAGGCCACCTATTTGGCCGCCTTGGAGGTCGGGCAGTTCGAACAATTGCCCGGCACCGCTTACGCCCTTGGGTTTGTGCGCACCTATGCGGAATATCTTGGCCTGAACGGCCCTGATGCCGTTCAACGCTTCAAGACCGAATCCACCGGGGGTCAGGGTCCGCGCTCGACCCTTACTTTCCCCTCCCCAGCTCCGCGCGGGCGTGTGCCCGGCGTGATGCCGCTGCTCATTGCGCTTTTGGCTGCGGCCGCCATTATCGGTGCCTGGTTCCTGTGGCGCAGCGAGGCGCAAAGCCTGCTCTCCCGCGTGCCGGAAGTGCCCGAACGGCTGATGGCCCTGGTGCAGAGTGTGACCGGGCCGGGGGCCGAAACGCCGCCCCAGGCGCAAGGAACACCGGCCCCGGCAGGCGGTGCCGCAATCCTGCCGCCGACCGTTTCGGCGCAAGCCCCAACGGCGGGTAGCAGCGTCGCCCTTCCCCCAGCCGTAACCAGCGCGCCGACGGTGGCCGCGGCCCCGCCCGCCGCCGTTCCAGCCCCGCCGGTGCCGCCGCAACCGCCGATCCCCGCCGTGGCGGAGCCTGTGCGGCATCTCGCCCCGATTCCGCCGCCGGTGGCGCAAGCGCCGGAAGATCAGCCGCCGCCGCCGCCCGAAGATACGGTGGCCGGTCCCGCCGTTGCCGCCGCCCCACTGCCGCCGCCGCCAGTCGCCGCGCCTCCGACCGATGGGCGGGTGTTCGGTGCCGTCAATGATACCGTCCGCGTTATCATTCGCTCCAAGGGCGAAAGCTGGGTGCAGGTCCGCGACGCCGATAATCAGGCCGTGATGACGCGCGTGTTGCGCGCGGGCGATCAGTACCGCGTGCCGAACCGTCCCGGCCTAACACTGATGACCGGCAATGCCGGGGCCCTGGAAGTCACCGTCGACGGCCAACCCGCCCCCGCCCTCGGTCCGACGGGGATGGTTCGCCGGGCCGTGCCGCTCGACCCGGATCGGCTGAAGCAAGGCACGTTGGAGTAACGCACCTCCGTCTGCCATAACCCTAGCTTTTCGATGGCGACACTCCTATGTGTCGCCTTGTGTCGTTTTATGGATTGAGATGGTCATGAGCATTCGCCCCTACCGCGATATTCAACGCCGGAAGTCCCGTACCGTCATGGTCGGGTCGGTGGCTGTGGGTGGCGATGCGCCGATTTCGGTGCAGACCATGACCAATAGCCTGACGGCCGACGCCGCTGCGACCATCGAGCAGATTCGCCGAATTGAAGAGGCCGGGGCCGATATCGTCCGCGTCTCCTGCCCTGATGTGGAATCGACCGCCGCGTTGAAGGAAATCGTCCGCGCGGCGCAAATCCCCATCGTCGCCGATATTCACTTTCACTATAAGCGCGCGATTGAAGCCGCCATGGCGGGGGCCGCCTGCCTGCGCATCAACCCCGGCAATATCGGCAGCGAAGCCAAAGTGCGCGAGGTTATCCGCGCCGCTAAAGACCACGGCTGTTCGATGCGCATTGGCGTCAATGCCGGTAGCCTGGAGCAGGATTTGCTGGAGCGCTACGGCGAGCCCTGCCCGGAAGCCATGGTGGAAAGCGCGCTAAACCACGCCCGCATTCTGGAAGATAACGATTTTCGCGATTTCAAGATCAGCGTGAAAGCCTCCGACGTTTTCCTCGCCGTTGCCGCCTATCAGGCGCTGGCCGAGGCGTGTGACTATCCACTGCACGTCGGCATTACCGAAGCGGGCGGCCTGCGCACCGGGACGGTGAAATCCTCCATCGGCATGGGCATGCTGCTGTGGTCGGGCATTGGCGACACGATCCGCGTCTCGCTTTCCGCCGATCCGGTGGAAGAGGTGAAGGTTGGGTTTGAGATGCTCAAATCCCTCAACCTCCGGCATCGCGGCGTGAATATCATTTCCTGCCCCTCCTGCGCCCGCCAGCAGTTCAACGTGATCGAGACAGTGGCGGCCCTTGAAGCGCGCGTTGCCCATATCACCACGCCGATGAGCGTGTCGGTGATCGGCTGCGTGGTGAACGGGCCGGGCGAGGCGCGGGAAACCGATATTGGCTTTACGGGGGGTGGCGCGGGCACCCATCAGGTCTATATCGCGGGCGTCCCGAACCATCGCTTCAAAGACCCGGATATCATCGAGCATCTGGCTGAGTTGATCGAACGCAAAGCCGCCGAGATCGAAGCGGCAAAGGCCGCATCCTGATTTTCGGTTGGGGCGAAAAGATGCGCGCGCCCCAAAAGATCACCCTCAGCGCGACTGAAATCGAGGTTGGCGGGCAGATGCGGCCCGTCACCCTGCGCCATAATCCGCGCGCGCGCCGCCTATCCTTGCGTTTCGATGCCGTTGGGCAGGGGTTCACCCTAACCTTGCCGCCGCAGTTTCCGCTGCCGCGCGCGCTGGAGTTTCTCAACGCGCACCGGGGCTGGATGCAGACCTGCCTTGCGCGGCCCGCAGCCCAGCAAGCGGCGGAGCGGATCGCTTTCGTGCCGGGGGCGGAGATTCCGTTTCGGGGCGTCCCCTGCCTCATTCGCCACGATCCTAAGGGTTTGCGCCAACCGCGCCACGAAGAGGGCGCGCTTTGGGTCGGCGGCCCGATTGAGCGCGTCCCCGCCCGCATCCAGGCGTGGCTGCACGGTGAAGCTGCAAAGCATCTCACCCAGGCGGCGGAGGCCTATGCATTTGAGCTTGGCAAAACCGTAACATCGGTTACAGTTCGCGATACGAGAAGCCGCTGGGGCAGTTGCACCGCGCGGGGCAGCCTGAATTTCTCCTGGCGGCTGATTCTCGCGCCTCAGACGGTTCTCGACTATGTCGCGGCCCATGAGGCAGCGCATTTAGTCGAACTCAATCACTCCCCCCGCTTTTGGGCGCTCGTTGCCCGGCTGCACCCCGATCCCGACACGGCCCGGCACTGGCTGAAGACTTACGGAACAGGATTACACCGTTATGGATAGTGCTTCCGCCGCTTCTTGGACCCTGCCGCTCTCGCGCGGGATGATGACGGCCCTGGTGACGATGCTCGCAGCCTTAGGCGCGCTCTCGACCTCGATTTACGTGCCGTCCCTGCCCGATCTCGAACAGTTCCTGGCGACCGATGCCGCCATGGTTCAGGTGACGATGACGGCTTTTCTGGTCGGGTTTGCCGTCATGCAGTTGGTCTACGGCCCGCTCTCGGACGTAAAAGGGCGGCGCACGGCGCTGTTGGCCGGGCTCTGCGTGTTCGTGGTCGGGAATGTAATCTGCGCGACAGCGGCGAGCATTGAGCAGTTGATCGTCGGGCGGATCGTGCAAGCCCTGGGGGCCTGCGTTGGCCCCGTCGTTTCGCGTGCCGTTGTGCGCGATGCTTTCGGTATTGCCGGGGCGGCAACGGTGATGGCCAGCGTCGCGGCGGGGATTTCCCTTGCCCCCGCGATTGGACCGACCATCGGCGGGCTTCTGCATACCGCCTTTGGCTGGCAGGCGAATTTCGCCCTGCTCACCGTCATGGGCGCGGGGCTGCTGTTCATTATTTGGCGCTGGTTGCCCGAAACCAACCCGCAGAAGGGCGTTCACGTCTTCAACTTCGGTGTTATGCGCCGCAGCTACCATGAATTGATCCGCAATCGGACGTTCATGACCTATAATATCGCGATTGCCCTCGGTTTTGGCGCGATGTTCGCCTATATCACCGGCTCGCCGTTCCTTTTCATCCGCAGCTTTCACCTCAGCCCCGCCGAGTTTGGCATGTTGACCATGTTCAACGCCCTCGGCTTCATGTCCGGCAGCTTGATTGCGCGCCGGAAGGCGGGGGCTTGGAGCAATGCGCGCCTCGCCAACTTCGGCACGATCATTTCGGTATTCGGCGGGGGCTGGCTGCTGGCCCAGGCGTTGGGCGGTATTCTGACCGTGCCGGGCGTTATCTCCGGCGTTTTCACCTTCCTGCTGGGCCTTGGGATTTTAATCCCCGCTGGGTTTGCGGGATCAATCGCCGCCGCGCCGCATTTGGCGGGGGCCGGGTCGGGCCTCGTCGGCTTCACGCAGATGGCTATGTCTGCCGTGCTCTCATATTTGGTTGCGCACATCAACCGGGCCGATCAGGTGCCGTTAATGGCAGTGATAGCGGTTGCGGCCCTCGGCAGCCTGTTCGCTACGCTCCGATTGCGCCGGGCCGGTGAAACGGCCTCCCCCGCAAAAAGCCAAGCTTAGAATGGGTTTTTCCCTTGTTTCCTTGGTCTATCGCTCGCTAAGTCTATGACATGCGTTTAGTTCTAGGGATCGAGAGTAGTTGCGACGAAACCGCCGCCGCCGTTGTGGGCGAGGATCGGCGCATTCTCTCAAATATCGTGCTCTCGCAGCTTGAGGACCATCGCGCCTACGGCGGCGTTGTGCCGGAAATTGCCGCGCGCGCCCATCTCGACCATATCGAGCGGGTCGTTCACGAGGCGATGCAGACGGCAGGCGTTAGCTTCGGCGATCTGGCCGGGGTCGCGGCAACCACGGGGCCGGGGTTGATCGGCGGCGTCATCGTCGGCGCGACTGTGGCGAAAAGCTTAGCGATGGTCCACAGCAAGCCGTTCCTGGCCGTCAATCATCTCGAAGGCCATGCGCTGACCTGCCGCCTGACCGACGATGTGCCGTTTCCGTTTTTGCTGCTACTCGTTTCGGGCGGGCATAGCCAGTTCCTCGCCGTCGCCGACGTTGGGGCCTATACGCGCCTCGGCGGCACGCTGGATGATGCCGTCGGCGAAGCCTTCGACAAGACCGCCAAAATGCTGGGCCTCGGCTTTCCCGGCGGCCCTGCGGTTGAACAGGCTGCGCTGACCGGCGATGCCGCCCGCTTTGCCCTGCCCCGTCCGCTCGTTGGACGACCGGGGGCCGACCTCTCGCTTTCGGGATTGAAAACCGCCGTGCGCCTCGCCGCCGAAAAACTGCCCGCGCCGGTTTCGGGCCAAGACCTGTCGGACCTTGCGGCCAGCTTTCAAGCCGCCGTGGGCGACGTGCTCGCCGACCGGCTGAAGAACGCCCTCGCCACCTTCCGCGCCACTCACCCCAGCGGCGCCCATGTGGTGATCGCGGGTGGGGTTGCGGCGAACAAGGCCTTGCGCGCGCGGCTTCAATCAACCGTCACCGAACACGGGTTAACCCTTGTCGCACCGCCGCTAAAACTTTGCACCGATAATGGGGCGATGATTGCCTGGGCCGGGCTGGAGCATTTGCGCCGGGGGGAGAGCCATGGGCTCGATTCCCCCTGCCGCCCGCGCTGGCCGCTAGATGAGGCCGCGTAGTGGAACCTGATGTAACACCACCGCCAGAATTTGGCATCGTTGGCGCGGGAGCCTGGGGAACCGCGCTGGCGCAAACCCTCGCCCGCGCCGGGCGCTCCGTGCTGCTGTGGGGGCGCGATGCGACCCTCGTGCGCATTCTGAACAGCCTCCGGGAGAATACGCGCTACCTGCCCGGCATTCCGCTGCTCGACGGGATCTCGTTCACCGACCGCCTTTCGGAAATCGCCGAAGCCCAACACGCTATCCTGCTGGTAACGCCCGCGCAGGGATTGCGGTCCGCCTGTCTACACCTCTCGCCCTTTCTCGATCCGCACCGGGCTGTGCCGCTCGTGGTGGCGGCAAAGGGGCTCGACGGCGACTCTGATCAACCGCTGTCCGCCCTGGTGAAAGACCTTATCCCGGCGCATCCTGTCGCGGTCTTGTCCGGGCCGAATTTTGCCAAGGAAGTCGCGGTCGGGCTCCCCGCTGCCACCGTTATCGCAGCACAGAATGTGGCGCTGGCGCAAAGTTTGGCCGAACAAATCGGCTCCACCAGCTTCAGGCCCTATGCCTCCTCCGACCCGCTCGGTGTGGAAATCTGCGGCGCATTCAAGAATGTGCTGGCGATTGCCTGCGGGATCGCCCAGGGCCGTCATCTGGGCGATAACGCCCGCGCGGCCCTGATTACGCGCGGCATGGCGGAGTTGATGCGTCTCGCAAGGCCGCTGGGTATTCAGACGGAAACCCTCATGGGTCTGTCGGGCCTCGGCGATATCGTGCTGACGTGCAACGGGCTGCAATCGCGCAATTACACCCTGGGAATCGCGCTGGGCGAAGGCATGAAGCTGCCCGATATACTGGCCCAGCGCCGCAGTGTGGCGGAAGGCGTCTATGCCGCCGCTGCCTTGCACCGCATCGGCTTGAAGGCCGATGTTGACATGCCTATCGTCGCTGCGGTGGATTCAATTCTGGCTGGACACGCCGGGGTGGAGGACGTAATCGCCAAACTCCTCGCCCGCCCACTGACGCGCGAGACCTAATTTTTAAGGTGCAGTATGGCCCATTGGCTGATGAAATCCGAACCGTTCAAATATTCCTGGGAGCAGATGCAAAAGGACGGGCGGACCCATTGGGATGGCGTGCGCAACTATCAAGCCAGTAACAACCTCAAAGCCATGCGGCTTGGTGATGAATGCTTCTTCTACCATTCCAACGAGGGGCTCGCGATTGTCGGCATCGTTGAGATCGTGAAGGAATATTACCCAGACCCCTCCGATCCCGCTGGAAAATTTGGCATGGTCGATGTCGCGCCGCGCCGCAGCGTTCCCATCCCCGTAACGCTGGCCGCGATTAAAGCCGAACCGGCGCTGGCAGAATTGCCGCTAGTACGGCAATCGCGCCTTTCGGTTAGCCCGGTGCCCGACGACGCCTGGGTTTTGCTGTGTAAGATGGGTGGCCTCTAAGCCCGTGCCGAACCGCCGTCCCGCGCGCTGTAAGCATTCTGCTGCACTGCCGTCATTCCTTTGTCATGAGTCAGTGATAAGCATGCCTCGCTATTGTCATGCAGCGGGTTTCGCCGAAACCCGCCCGGAGACGGTGAGGGTCAGATCATGCAGAAGCTGCAAACAATTATCGGGATGGTCGGACGGGTCCGGGCGCGGGCGCGCCATGTCAGCGACAGCCGCCGCTTTCGGAGCTGGCATAAAGAGCGCCAAACCCGGCGCGCGGCGTAACTTCTTCTCCCAGCCCCGCGTCTCCGGGGGCTGGCGATGAGCGGTTATTGCGCGATTTCAAAAGATCACCCGGTCCACGGGCCGTTCCATGATTCCGATCATGGCCTGCCCGTGACCGATGAGGCCAGTCTGTTCGAGCGCCTCTGCCTCGAAATCGCCCAAGCGGGGCTTTCGTGGGAGACTGCGTTAAAACGCCGCGCCGGGATGCGCAACGCGCTCGATTGCTATCATATCGATACAATTGCCGCCTATGGGCCGGAGGATATCGCCCGGCTCATGCAGGACCCGCGCGTCATCCGCAATCGCCTGAAGCTTGAAGCTTATGTCCACAACGCTCGGCAGGTTCAGGCCTTCCGGGCCGAAGGCGGTTTTGCGGCGTGGCTCGGGCGCTGGGCCTCGGCCCCCGATGGCCCGAAAGATCGCACCGCCTGGGTGAAGCTCTTCAAAAAGCATTTCCGTTTCACGGGCGGCGAAATCGTTAATGAATTCTTGATGGGGCTTTCTATTTTACCGGGTGCGCACGATGTTTCTTGCCCCATCGGCCAAAGCCTCTATGCGCGGCTCGACGGCCTAACGGCGCACGATAGCAGCCTGCCGCCCTGGCCGATTCGGTGCTAAACCATAAAAAGCCTAATAAACCAAAGGACTTGCCCCTTGACGGAGGGGCAGGAGCCGGGCACGGTAGGGGCGCAGCGTGGGCACGGGCGCAAAGGGAGTCTCCCGGGTGACAAAATCAGAATTAATCCTACGGCTGGCAGCCCTCAACCCGCATCTCTATCAACGGGATGTGGAGCGGATTGTCTCGACGATCTTCGACGAAATTACCGAAGCGCTCGCCGCCGGGCATCGGGTAGAACTGCGCGGTTTCGGCGCCTTCTCCGTGAAACGGCGCGATGCGCGCATCGGCCGCAACCCGCGCACGGGCACGGCGGTGGAGGTGGCGGAAAAATACGTCCCCTTCTTCAAAACCGGCAAACAGTTGCGCGACAGGTTAAACGGCGGCGTCGATACGCCCGAAGACGATGATGACGACGACGATATTTAACCGAGCCGCTGAATCGGGCGCGCGGGCCGTTTCATGCCCCGCCTGATTCGGCTGCTGTCGCTGCTCATCACCCTGCCGGTCACGCTGGCGGTGGTGGTGTTCGCCGTTGCCAATCGCGGCCCCGTAACGGTCGATTTCTGGCCCTTTGCGCTGGCCGTCGATGTGCCGCTTTACGGGCTTGCGTTAGGAACGTTGGCGCTGGGTTGTCTGCTGGGCGCGCTGCTCACGTGGTTGCCGCTGCTGCTGACGCGCCGCGCGCTCACCAGCGCGCGCGCTAAAATCGAAAAGCTCGAAGCCAGTCTTTCCCAGAAATCTGCCGAGACCCCGTGATATGACCGCCCCCCGCTGGTTCGATGCCGATGCCGTTCGTGCGCGCTTAAGTTTTCCCGCGCTGGTCGATCGTTTGGCCCAAGCCTTTGCCGACCCCGATATGGTCGTGCCCGTCCGCCACCATCATACGGTTCCGGTGCCCGGTGCCCCCGATGCCACCTTGCTGCTGATGCCCGCGTGGCGCACCGGCAAACACGTCGGGCTAAAATCAGTCACGGTTTTCCCCGGCAATAGCCGCGTCGGCCTGCCCTCGATCATGGGCGTCTATCTGCTGCTTTCGGGCGAAACCGGCGTTCCCGTCGCCCTGCTGGATGGGCCGATGCTCACCGTGCGCCGCACCGCCGCCGCCTCGGCGCTCGCCGCGCGCTATCTGGCGCGGCCCGACGCCCATCAGCTGACCGTCATCGGCACCGGCGCGCTCGCCCCGCATCTGGCCGAAGCCCACGCCAGCGTGCGGAATATCTCCCATATCACCATCGTCGGGCGCGATCTTGGCAAGGCGCAGCAAACCGCCGCCAGCCTGCACGGGCTCGCCCCCCACATCGACGCAACCACCGATGTCGCCGCCGCCGTGCGCGGTGCCGATATCGTCTCCTGCGCCACCCTCGCCCAGGAGCCCGTGATCCACGGCGCATGGCTCGCCCCCGGCACCCACGTCGATCTTGTCGGTGGCTTCACCCCGACGATGCGCGAGGCCGACGATGCCGCCATCACCCGCGCCGAGCTGTATTGCGACACCCGCGCGGGCGCGCTCCATGAAGCGGGCGACCTCTGCCAGCCCCTGCGCGCGGGGCTGATTTCGGAAGATAGCATTCGCGGCGATCTGTTCGATCTGGTGCGCGGCACCGCCCGCCTGCGCTCCGGCCCCGAAGCGATCACCCTGTTCAAATCGGTCGGCACCGCGATTGAAGATCTGGCGGCGGCGGAATTGGCGGTCGAGTAAAGACCGGGGGCGCTGCCCCCGAGCCCCCGCCTAAGGGGCTACGGCCCCTTAGGGAACCCGATGTTCTGCACCCAATCGGGCTTAGTCTTTAAAATAAGTGGGATGGTGAAGGGGCAAGCCCCTTCACCAGGGGGTTGGGGACGGCGTCCCCAACCTTTTTTCCCTAATCCAACTGCACCAAAATCGCCTTCAGATACGCCGACTCCGGCAAGAACGGATGCACCGGATGATCCGGCCCGGCCCCCGCTTGCCGAAGAATACGGCCCGTGCGCCCGGCCTTCGCGAGGCCCGCGCGCATTTCATTCGTGAAGGCTTCGACGTCGACCGCGTGGGAGCAGGAGGCCGCGAGCAGGAAACCGCCGGGCGTGACCACGGAGGCGGCCGAGCGGATCATCTTGCGGTAGCCGCGCAGACCCGCGTTGAGGTCTTTTTTCGACTTCACGAAGGCGGGCGGATCGGCGATGACGAGGCCGAAGCGCTCTTTATCGGTAAAAAGCTGATCCATCACGAAGACGCCATCGCCCTGCATGGCGCTAACATTGGCGACGCCGTTCAGTTCGGCGGCGGCAAGGCCCCGGTCCAGCGCTGGGCGGGAGCGGTCGACCAACACGACTTCGCTCGCGCCCGCAAGCCCCGCCTGCACGCCGAAGCCGCCCGCGTAGGTATAAACGTCGAGCACGCGCGCGCCTTTGGCCAGATGGGCGGCGGCGGCGCGATTGTCGCGTTGATCGTAGAACCAGCCGGTCTTTTGGCCGTCGAGCACATCGACGAGGAAGCGCCCGCCGTTTTCCAGAATCTCGATGGGTTTCGTCAGGTCCAACTCGGGATCGGCCTTGGCGATTTCCGTATCGAGCGCCAAGCCCTCGAGCGTGCGCGACGAACTATCGTTGCGCAGCACGATGGCGCGCGGCTGCAACACTTCCTGCAAGGCCACCAGCAGGGGCGCGCGCAGGGCTTCCATCATCGCCGTATTGAGCTGCACCGCCAGAACATCGCCGTAGCGGTCCACCACCAACCCCGGAAACCCATCGGCTTCCGCATGGATCAACCGATAGTGCGGGGTGGGGAAGAAGCGCTGACGCAACTCCAACGCCCGGCGCAGGCGGGTGGCGAGCAAGCCGGTATCGATGACCACGCGCGGATCATGGGCCATCAGCCGGGCGGCGATCAGCGTATGCGGATTGAAGCCGAAGATGCCGAGGTTAGTGCCCCCGGCATCCACCACGCGCACCAATTGGCCAGGCGGCAGGGCTTTGGCGGCGGGGGTCATCTGGATTTCGTTGGAGTAAATCCAGGGATGACCATTGCGCACGCGGCGGTCGCGGCCTTCCTGCAAGCGCAGAACGGGCAGTTCGATAGGTTGGGTCATCCGCGGCGCTGGGTGGCGAGCGGTTGCGCGAACTGCGGCTCCACGTCCCAGGGGAAGTAGATCCAGGTGTCCTGGCTCACTTCGGTAATATAGGTATCAACCATCGGTTTCCCTGCGGGTTTGGCGTAAACCGTGGCGAAATGGGCTTTCGGCAGCAGTTCGCGCACGGCTTTGGCGGTATAGCCCGTATCGACGAGGTCATCGATGATCAGCCAGCCGTCGCCATCGCCGGGGTTGACGATATTCTTCAGAATGCGAATGTCGCCGCGCGAATGGTCGTCGGAGTAGCTTTTAATGCAGATCGTATCGACGACGCGCAGATCAAGCTCGCGTGCGATGATCGCGGCGGGCACAAGGCCACCGCGCGCAATGGCGATGATCCCGTGCCACGAGCGGCCTTCGATCAAACGCCAGGCAAGCGCCTTGGCGTTACGGTGCAACTCTTCCCAAGACACAGGGAAGGTTTTGGGGGACGGATTGGAATCGGCCATCGCGGCGGGCTCCTTTAGGCGTGACGATCAAAAAGAAGCCGCCTGTGTAGCCGATCCCATGCGCGCCGACAATGATTTGGAGCGGGATACTGCCCCGCCCAGCTCAACTATCCAAACCAGGGTCTTGCAGCAACCGACACCCGGCGATGCGCCAACCGCCATCTTTCTGGCGTTCCATGAAGTAGATTGCGAGCACCGACGCGCCCTTACTGTCCGTGAGATGCACCATTTGCACCGGCGTGCCGTCTGCGGATTTCAGCGCACCGAACCAGACTGAGCCGGGCCGATAGACGGGCGCATAGGCTTCGCGCACCAAGGCCAAGAAGCGACTGGGCGAGCCGAATTGCGTTTGAAGGGCGGTGGTCGCAAAGCCAAAGGCAGCGGGCGCATCATCGCGCGCGAAAGCATCCATCTGGGCTTGGATCACGCCGCGAATCGCGGTGCGGTCGGCATCGCTGAAAGTCTGGGCGTGCAGCGGACCCGCGAAACTCAGGCCCAACAGCATGAGCAGCAGGAAGAAACGAGATTTTAGCGCCGAGAAGACCATGACCGCCTCCTCATGAGGGGATAGGACTCATGAGGATAGCGCGTTTTCAAGCTTCTTCCAGTGGGAAGAAAGATTACCGAACGAAAAGCTGAACTTCGTTCGCGTCCACGGTCGGCGAGTTGGAGGACGACAGCGCCAAGCGATTGGGCGGCAAGCCCATATCGGTGAGCGAGCGCATCACCTGTTCCGCACTGCGCCGGGCTTGGTTTGCCGCCAAAGCCGCAGGCCCGGCCCCGCCGCGCGTCGGGCTGACGGCAACGAGATCGAAGCTTACGTCCGGGCGGCGTTCGAGTGCCTGGGACACGGCATTATAGAGCGCTTGTTCGTAAACCACATTCGGGCGGTCAAACCGGATCACCACCAGCGGACGGCGACCGTCAGGGCGCACAACCCCGGCGGCATTGCTGAGGCCGGAGGGCGTCGCCGCCGGAACGGCTGAACCGAGGCCGGCCTGTTGAACCCGGCCCGAGAGCGCCCCGCCAATCGGCTGACCATTCTTCACCGCCACCGACAGGGCCGTGAGATTGCGCCGTTCGTTGCCAATATAGGTGCTTTGGCGCGCCACATCGTCAGAAATATCCGACAGCATGCGATCAATCGCCACCTGGGCGCGGTTGGAATCGTCGAGCAGCTTGGCGAGCGCCTGATGATCTTCGTCGAGCGCGCCGGAAATGCCGAAGGCCGCCCGCGTTGAATCGACGATATAGGCCGCCAGGGCCGCATCGGCGGCAACGACGGTGGAGAGCTTGTTCAAGCGCCCCACATCCTCGTTCAACCGATCCAGCGTGGTTTGCGCCTGGTCCCACTGCTGCGTGACAATCGGATTGCCGGGCGTGGTGCCGACCTGGAGACGCGCGTTCATCGCCGCGACCAGGGCATAATAAAGCTGCCCGTTTTCCATATTGCCGTTGCGGATCGAGGCCAACAGGCTTTGACGATCGTCCAACTGGCCAGTCAAACGGGTCAAATCGGCCCGCAGTTGCGCCGCCTTTTCCCCAACCGGCGTGGAGGACGGCACGGCTACCGTGGGCGCGGGCGGCAAAGTCGCCGCAACCCGATTGCTGGACGGCGCCGGCACCGCGGAGGCAGCAGACCCCGATGAGCCGTTAAGGCTGCCGCAGCCCGAGACAGCGGTGAGAAGCGCGACGGAAAGCAGCGAGAAGGCTACTTTGCGGAACGGATGAGCGGCCATAAACACGGGCATGTGGTCGGAGCACCTTCCCCGGACAGATACAATGGTACCCCCTTGCGACCCTGAACCATTTCAACCGCAATCCTGTCGCCAGGATCGGGGGCTTGAAACGGCACCAACTGGATAAACGGAAGGTACCCTAATGGGTCGGGATACTATCGGAAGGTTTTGCCCATTCCAAGCCCCCCTTGCACCGCACCGCACCGATTCCTAAAGCTTCTGGTGGATTTACGGGGTCGAGACCGCCTTCCAAGCGCTTCTGTTGAACGATTGGCAGCGCCATTCATTTTTCCTCTTGCGCTGCCCGCGCGCTCTCGCTAATTTCCGCCACCTCAACGGCGGGCGCCCGTAGCTCAACTGGATAGAGCACCAGACTACGAATCTGGGGGTTGGAGGTTCAAGTCCTTCCGGGCGCGCCATTTTCCCTTAAATATCAAAGGGTTGGCCGCACGCCGTTTGAGAAATTCTAAAAAGATGATTTTGAGGTTCCACCGGGGTTCCACCAATCGGCTTTTCGCAGACGCTGGACGCTGCGACGATAAAGCGCCGCTTCACCCCAGCGGGGCATCCCCCGAGAGCAAATTAATCGGCATCCTTCTGATTTCTGAATGACGGGTCAGCCGTCGCTTTCGCTGTCGGGGCCTGTTTGCGCCGCCCGGCGGGTTGCCCAGGCGCGACGGGCAATCGCACTTTTGTGCCGGGTCAGCCCCGCGCGTATCGCCCCGTCCCGTATCCGGCTAATGGGCTTCGGCTGCTGCCCGGTTCGAAACCACTCGTTCCAATGATCCCGAAGCGCCTTTACGAGAGGTAGGGGATACATGCCCCGGTCCATCATCACATGATGGGTCTGACACAGCCACACGAGGTTATCGGCATCGTCATTGCTACGCACGTTATCGATATGACAGGCTTGCAGCGCCGCTTCCTGGGTAAAACCACAGATCGCACAGATCACGGCGTGCTTCTCCCGGCATAAGGCGCGGGTCTTGCCAGAACGCATTTTTTCGCCTCTCCCTTATCTAGGGGTATTCCAAAAACCCGACCTAGGGGGTTTTTGGCGTCTATAAAAAAGAGACACGAATAACCGGCAACGGGCTTATAGCCACTCCGGTAACTTTGCCCGCCACTCACTCATGAGAATCAGTGTGCCCTGAACCGTTTCCCCACCCTTCACCAGCTCGAGCTCACCCACAGGCTTCGTGTCATCCCATTGGAAATGCTCGGAGAGATACGATAGAACCTCCCGCTTATAGGCCGTATCGAGATTATCTAACTGGTCGCCTTTGGTTTCCAGGACTGTGATCCGCTTTGCGTCGCCTTCCTGCTTCACCGCGAAAATGAAGTCAGGATAGATTTTTGCTTTCCGCCACCCCTGAATCCCATATTGGCTACGGGCGACATTTCGGTGCCACCAGATCAATGCGGCCTCACCGTCGAGATAAACGGCAACATCGCGTTCGTCGCGGTTTAACTCACTTTCATAGACGGGCGCGAACAAGCTGCGTTCCAGTGGTCCGCCCGCGCCGTTGAGAAGTTGGCGTGCGGTTTCGGGTTCCGCCGTGTCGATAGTCTGGGGCATCTGCCAATTCCGCCCATCCAGGCGCAAGCGGAACTGAATGCGCCCGGCAGCAACATCGGCCTTAAACAGGGTTTCCGCGCGCCGGGTTCGCTCGGCATCCAGCCCGCGCCGCAACTCTTCGATAACTAAGCTTGAGAGGGAGCCCAGGCGCGCGTCATCAAAGCCCCGCTCCCGCAAAGCGGCAACCAACTGCGTCACGACTTCCCACCCCACGAAGGGGTTCAGAACGATGTCGGAGATCATCCGCACGACATAGGACGGATCAAACCGCAAGGCTTCACGGTTTGGCGCGATTGTCTCGCCAATGAAGCGCGTATCGCCCTCATTAGCCAACCGAATGCGTTGAAGTTGGCTTTCTGCCGCTTGAGCGTTCTCAGGAATGCGGGCGGCAGTTTCCGCCGGGTCATAGCCGCGCCAGTCGATCCGGGCGAGAATATCGGTTTCATAGTCAAGGTCGCGCACCTCGGTTCCCGCGACCACTTGCACCTTCGGTAAATAGATTTTGTCGGATTGAAAGGCGGGGCGTCGGTTGAGTTTGCGGACCTGCTTCCCCCCGCCGCTGCTATCGGCCTGCGTCACATGCAGAACCAAATCCCCTAGCCCATCCTGTTCCAAGCCGTTCTTAATGGCATCCACCACATCCGCCGTTTTGGCGTGATGAGTGATAACGTGGCATTCGTCCAGCGCCTCGATACCCGTTTTTGCCGCGCCGGGTTGGCGCAAAATCCGCCCGACAAGCTGCGTCATCGCCTTGAGGTTGGAACTAGCCGCGAGCCCGCACAGGACGTAGGCAAAGGGGCAATCCCACCCTTCTTGCAGCGCTTGCTTGGTAATGATCGCCCGCACGCGGTTGATGGGCGCGAGCAGGTCTTGGTTTTCTGGGTCGTTTAGATCATTCTGTTGAGCGGTCTTAATGGCGATTTCAGCCTCATCAAGGCCCGCCGTGCGCAGCCACTCTTTCACATCTTCGGCGTGAATGTGAGTGCTCTCCCGCTGGTCTGCCCCGGTTCGTTCCACCTGAATCAGCATGATCGGGCGAATGTAGCGCCCCGTATCAGCCCGCAACCGCTCGGCCTCGGCTTGAAGCGAATTGAGCCGGGTAAGCGCGGCTTCCAGCGTCGCCCGCCAATCGGTGCCCTGCCTAGGATCGAGATTGAGCGGCATTTTAATCATGCCCTCCCGGTCCAACTCCCGGCCCGTCACTTCCACCAGCACATTAGCATAGCGGCCCTCGCGGGGGCTTTTGCCACCGCGAGGCTGCACATCCTGGGGGGTTGCGGTCAACTCCAGAACGAAGCAGGGATTGAAGCCATACAGCGTGCTAAAGGCGAGGTCGGAAATTGCGCGGTGGCCTTCGTCCATCACCACCAACGGGCGGATAATCCGCAAGGCATTCCCCAGCGAGGATTTGACGCAGGCAAACATCCCCTCATAGGCAGATAGGTTGGGAATTGCCTCCAATAGCGCCCGATGCTTGTCTTGCTCGCCTTCCGCCGGAACGAAGCCATGCACATCGCCCCGGTCCTGGAACATTTTCAGCGTGTCCTGATTCTCCCGGTTGGACGATTGGAGCATCAGCAGCATGACGCAGAGATGCTCTTCCACGTCGCGGCGGTTCAGGCTATCGCCTTTTTCCAGAACGCGCACGCGGCCCGCCGCCGCCCTATCCAGCGCTTGCCGGTAAGGGTGCTCCCGGTCTTTCAGGCGCTTCAAGGTTTGGGAATAGATCGCCTCGTTCGGCACAACCCACAGCACAAACCCGGTATTGCGGTTTAGGTAACGCCCCAGAATGCGCGAGACGGCGGAAACTGCCAGCCATGTTTTACCGCCGCCGGTCGGCACCTTCAGCACCGCGTTCGGCACAGGCCGATTGCTTCCATCCCGGCGGGGAGAAAAGGG
>NZ_JBILQX010000103.1:0-11916 GCF_044372965.1 Elstera sp.
GCGGCCCTGCGCGCGCTTCTGCCCCAGCAGCCCATCGATCTTATTCTGCTCGATCTTGGCCTGCCGGACGAAGACGGGTTCGCCCTGGCCGCCCAGATTCGGGCCTTCTCTCCCGTGCCGATCATTATGCTGACCGGGCGCGGGACGGACGTAGACCGCATCGTCGGGCTGGAACTGGGGGCCGATGACTATGTGGTGAAGCCCTTCAACCCGCGTGAACTCTTGGCCCGCATCAAGGCTGTCACCCGGCGGACAACCCCGGCTTACGCCGCTCCGCCGCTTGCTTCCCCGGCACCGCCGCCCGTACCGAGCGGGCCGCGCGGGTATCAGTTCGCCGGTTGGACGCTCGATCTCGCTCTGCGGCGCTTGGTTCACCCCGATGGGACGCTTGCCGACCTCAGCACCGCCGAATTTGAACTCCTCACCGTGCTCGTCGAAGGCCATGGGGAGGTGCTGAGCCGGGCCGAAATTCTGCGCCGCTGCGGGCGAACCAGCGACGCGATTTTTGAACGCTCTATCGATGTGACGATTCTGCGTCTGCGCCGGAAAATCGAGGCTAATCCGCAGCAGCCCGCCTTCATTCGCACCGAGCGAGGGGTGGGGTACCTGTTTGCAACCCGGCCAACCCCATTAAACTAGGCTATTAGCACTTTAGCCCACGCTGAACAGCCGCCAGGGGATCGATCTCGACCGCTCTACTCTAGCCGACTGGGTGGGCCGGGCCGGTTTTGAACTTCGGCCCTCCCGGTGACCCTTCTAGGCAATCTGAAGCGCTTCACCAAACTGTTCATGGACGAGACCCGCGCGCCGGTCCTCAATCTGGGGGCGAGGTAAACCAAGACCAGATACTTCTGGGCATTGGCCCGCTATGACCGCGCCTGGGGCGGCACCGAACCTCCGGGGGGCGCCTTCACCTATGTCCCAGGCCGCGCATCTTATTTGACGCACAGTGATCTAAGACGTTTTTTTCCAGAACGGGCGCAGCGCGTCGATCAATCCAAGGTAGGTGCCGTAGCGTCGGTCGTACTGAGGGCGGAGGGCGGTGTTCGGTGTGAAGGCTTGGGCGGCGCGGCTCATGGCGGCAACGGCGGCCTCGTAATCGGGGTATAGACCAACGCCCAAGGCCGCGCCGATCGCGGCCCCCAGTGCGCCGGTTTCGCGGCAGGCGGCGACGGTAATCGGCAGGCCGAGAGCATCGGCCATGATCTGCGGCCAATGGGGGCTTCGTGACCCGCCCCCGGACATGACGGCAGCGCCGACCGTTAATCCAGCCGCTTGAAGCACGCTCAAATGCCGCCGGTGTTCGAACACCACGCCTTCGAATAGCGCGCGGATAAGATGGCCCTCGCTGTGCCAACCGGCGATGCCGTAGAATCCGGCGCGGAAAGCCGCCCCTTGGCGCGAGCCATAGAGGAACGGATGGAAATAGGGATCATCCTCTGCGGGCGTAATCGCGCCGACCAGGCGATTGCAATGGTCGAACGCGGGTATCGCATGGTCGCCGCGTTCGACAAATTCGCGCACATACCATTCAAGATTTGCGGCGGAGGTGGCGCTCGATTCGATGGTGACGAAGCGATTCGGGGCAAAGGCACAGACCATAAAAATGCGCGGATCGGCGACTGGCCGGTCGCAGAAAACCTGATTGATGCTCCAACTGCCCGTGATAATCGAGGCGTCGCCGGAGTGGATGACGCCCGAACCCATGGCGCTCGCCACCACGTCGAAATACCCGCCGATAACGGGGGTTCCCACCGCAAGCCCGGTTTCGGCAGCGGCTTCGGCGGTAACGGTGCCGAGAATATCGGCGGGCTCAATCAAGGGCGGCAGCAGCCGCGCGGCATCGCCCAAGCCATAAAGCGCCAGAAGCTCTTCGGAATAGGTCAAGTCGCCCATGTCCAGCAGCCCCGCCCCGCTGACATCCGAAATTTCGTTTGCCAACTGGCCCGTCAGTCGGAAACTGACGTAATCTTTACAGAAGAGCAGCGTTCCCGCGCGGGCGTAAATCTCCGGCGCGTGGCGCTTCACCCAGGCCAGCAACACGGGGGTTTGGGCCGGCCAAGGGCGTTGCAGGCAGCGGTTATAGAGGGCATCGCCCGTCGCCTGGTCGAGGTCGGCGGCCAGGCTAGCCCCGCGCCCGTCAAGGGATTGAATGCCCAGCAGCGGCTGACGGTCCCGGTCGAGCAGATAAAGCCCATTTCCGTGCCCGGCGCAGCCAATTGCGGCAATCGCAGCGGCGGGGACGCCGGATTTCGCCAGCACGGCCCGAATGACCGTGCGGCCATTCGCCCAAAGCTCCCCAAGGTCGCGCTCTACATGGCCGGGTTTCGGGCGCAGCGACTGGCCGTCGATTGCCTCGGCGGCAATCTGCTGTCCGCTAAGATCGAAGAGCACGGCCTTGATGACGGTATTGCCGACATCAAGACCCAGGAGATACCGACGTGCCTCAGCCATGATTATAGATTTCCCACGCCGCGGCGCCGCTGACCCGATCATGAATGAGGGCCATCAGCGCGCTAACGACGGCTTTCGGATTGGCATGCTGATAAATGTTGCGGCCATACACCAGCCCCTGCGCGCCTTGGGCCAAGAGTGCCGCCGATTTGGATAGAACGGTCTTCAGGTCTTCCTTCCCGCCGCCGCGCACCAGCACCGGGCAGCGCGCCGCTTCAATCACGCGGTGGAAATCCTCCGCGTTCGCCGTCGGATCGGCCTTGATGATATCCGCGCCCATTTCGGAGGCGAGACGGACCAGCGGCACAATCTTTTCCACATCACCATCGACCTGATAGCCGCCGCGCACATCGTTCGGCAGCATCACCAGCGGTTCGATCATCAAAGGCATGCCGTAGCGGTTGCAGTCGGCGCGCACGCGGCTGATATTCTCCACGCATTGGCGGAACAGCTCCGGCTCGTCGGGCAGCATGAAGAGATTGACGACAACGCAAGCGGCGTCCATCTCCAAGGCGCCGATAATCGGATCCTCGTAATTCTGAAGCTGCGACCACATGACCCGATGCCGCTGGGCATTATAGGGATTGCCCATATCAATGCGCATCACCAGCGCGGGCTTATCGCGTTCGGGCCGGGCTTGGAGCAGATCGGCCTGACCATAGGTCATTTGGATTGCATCGGGCCGGGCGGCGACGAGGGTATCGACAACCTTGCCCATATCTTCAAGGCCGACAAGAAAGCTCGGCTCGTTGCAGACGCCGTGATCGATGGCGACATCCAGGCAGCCCCCCTTGTTGAAGAGTCGGTTCATCCGGGCTTTTGGGCTTAGGCGCATGCGTGTGTCCTTTCATGAGTACGGGCCGCCAGTCGGGCGGCAGAAACATCGTGGAAGCGGTCGAGTTCGGCGATCAGGGCGGCCTTTTCGGCCTCGGTGCGGGCGGTAGACCAGCCCAGGCTGCGGGCCGCAAGGGCGCCGAGCCGGTCGAGAATCGACCCGTCAATCGCCCCGCTAATGGCCAGTGTCGTGCGCCGCAACACAATATCGGCAAGGTGAACGACATCCTCCGTTTCGATCAGCCAAACAATTTCGGCCTCGGTCCAAGGCAACCCTGCGGCTAAGGGCGCATCGTCGGGGCGCGCCCGGCAGAAGGTGAGAAGCGGAATGCTCGCGGTGCCGTAGGTGCTCACCAAATGGGCGGCCCGGTTACGGTCGATGCCGAAGCGGCGGCACAGATCGGCTTCCAGCGTGGCCGGATCGGCAGGGAAATCCAGACCGCCGCCAATGGGGCGGTGACGGGTATCGGTTCGACGCGGGTGTTTGAGTTCGTCCAGCACCGCGTCGGCGGTTTGTTCGGCGAAGGCGCGGAAGGTGGTCCATTTCCCGCCGACCATGCAGAACAGTGGAACCTTGCCGTCGAGGCGCTGGATAAAATGGCCGCGCGAGATGCGCCCGGTAAAAGCATGGTCGCTTTTCGGCAGCGGGCGAATGCCGCTGTAACTAAAGACGATCTGCGCCGCATCCAGCGGAATATTCGGGAAAATTCGATGCACGGCGGAGAGGATGTAATCCCGCTCCTCCGGCTCGCAGCGCACCCGTCCGGGCCGTTCGACACGAATATCGGTCGATCCGGCCAGCACTTTGCCGAGGTAGGGGAAGAGAATGCAAACGCGGCCATCGTCATTCTCGAAAAACACCATATGGCCGCGCAGCGCGTCCTTCAGGCGGGGATTGTCGAGAATGAGGTGCGAGCCTTTCGTTCCCGCTACAATGGGGGCATCGGGCGCGCGGCTCAGGCTGCGCAGCGTCTCGTCCAGCCAAGCGCCGGTGGCATTTACGATGACGCGCGTGGTGATCGGCAGGGCCGTTGGAATGCCAAAACCCGTCAGAACATAGCCCTCGCCCTGGGGCTCCAGCGTGGCGTAATTCACGGCGATTGCGTCCAGCGCTTCGGTGCGGCAATCGGCCAAAAGCTCCAGCGCCAGGCGCTCGGGGTGGCTGATCCACGCGTCGTAATAGGTGGCGGAATAGCGTAGATCGGCCATTAACTCCGGCCACTGGGCGCGGCTGGCTTTTGCCGACCGGAAGATATGTTTTGGCAGGCGGCGGTTACGGCGCACGATAAAATCATAGAGCGCGAGGCCGAGTTTGATTGGCAAGGCCCCCCGGCTTGATGGTTTGCCCGTCACCCCAACCAGCCCGGCGGCGGCATTGAACAGCCCGGAAAAGGTGGAGGTAATCGGGATCGTCGTTGCCAGCGGATGCACGAGATGCGGGGCATTCGCCAAAAGCCCATCGCGCTCCTCAAGGGATTCGCGCACGAGGCCAACTTCGCCGTTTTCAAGGTAGCGCAAGCCACCGTGAATCATGCGCGAGGGGGCGGCACTGCACCCGGAACTAAAATCGCCCCGCTCGACCAACAGCACCCGCAGCCCCTGCAAGGCAAGCTCGCGGTACGTGCCGATTCCGTTGATGCCCCCGCCGATGACGACGGCATCGAACGCGCCGTTCTGGCGGATCTGGTCGAGAAGAAAAGCGCGGCGTGTAGACATAGGATCACCCTTCGCCGGTTTGTACGACCGGCATCCTAAGCAACAGGAGTGGGATTAGGCGTTAGGCGTCGAGACCGACCAGGTGCCGGGCTCCGGCGGCGCGGATGATACCGATGTCCTCCCCGCTCAGCCGAAGCCGCCCGGCGGCGGCATTCTCTTTCGCTTGGGCGGGATCGCGCGCACCGCAGAGCGCAAACGTGATCCCCGGCTGCTGAAGCGTCCAGGCAATGACGATCTGCGCCAGCGAGGCCTGATGTGCTTCAGCGATGGGGGCGATATCGGCCATCAGGGCCGCAACTTTGCTGCGATTGGCTTGCGAGAAGCGTGGGTTATCGCGGCGTTGGTCGTCGCCCGAGAATTGCCGGTCTGGCCCGATTTTGCCCGACAGCAGCCCAAGCGCGAGGGAGGAATAGGAGAGGGTTGAAACCCCGTGCGCCTGGGAGATGGGCACCAGCGTTTCGCCAATATCGGGTTTTACCATCGAGAATTCCTCCTGGATGGCATCCAGCGGCCCGGCACCGATATAGGCGCGCAACTCCTCTGGGCTCACATTGCTGGCCCCGATGGCGCGGATCTTCCCTTGTTTCTTCAACGCCTCCAAGGTCGCCATTGTCTCGGCGATGGGGGTTGTCGGGTCTTGCCAATGGGTTATGTAAAGATCGATATAGTCGGTGCCGAGGCGCGTCAGACTCTGTTCGACCTCGTGGACAATCGACGCATGCCCCAGGTAGCGATGCACGGGCAAATCATTTTGGCTGAAGAAATACCCCCCGGCCTGCGTGTGCCAGACCAGCCCGCATTTCGTTGCCAGCACGACCTTGTCGCGGCGGCCGCGAATGGCTTTGCCGACAATCTCTTCGGAAACCCCCATGCCATAGGCCGGGGCCGTATCGATCAGGCTCACGCCTTCATCAATGGAAGCCTGAATCGCAGCGATGGATTGGGCTTCATCGGTTCCTCCCCACATCCAGCCGCCAATAGCCCAGGTGCCGAGGCCGACAGCGGAGGCGGAAATGCCGCTTTGGCCGATGGGGCGGGTAAGTGTTGCCGCGTTCATGCTAAGACCTTTCCAAATCGAGCAAGCCCTGAGCCGTTGTTTCATCGACAACCAGGGAGTGAAGGTAATGTCCGGCGAGGGCCGCCCTAAGGGGGCCGATCTTCTGCGCACCAGAGGCAACGCCAATGACGCGCGGGCAGGCCGCGAGATCGCCGGGATTAAGCGCAACAACGCGCGAGTTCAACGGCACATCGGCAAGGCTGCCGTCGGCCTGGATCAAATGCGCGATAAACTCCCCGGCGACGTGACGGTCGCGGAACCCCTGCTGGTCCGCGTCGGGGATCGAGTCGTAGTAGCCGGAACCCGATGCTTCGACCCCGCCGACGCCAACCACGGCGACGCTTGCCCGGCGCGCGAGATCGAAGACGTCACGGATGGAGGCCATCGCCATCAGCACATCGCGCTGCGCCTGGGTTTCGGCAAAAAGCGGCGCGTGGACGAGGGAGACTGCACCCCCTAGCTTTTCCGCAAACTGCATAGCGAGATGGTTCACGTCGGTATAATATTTCCCTTGAACGCCACCGGTTAGCGGCACGACGCGGACGTCATAGGCTTGTTCGGGGGCGAGATTATCGACCAAGGCGCTAATCGCCCGCCCGCCGGTAATGGCGATCACATCATCGCTGTGCAGCGTTTCCAGTAGATGATTGGCGGCGGCCCGCCCCACCTGCTGCAAGGTGGTTTCGGGATTGTCTGAAACGGTCGGGGTGACGATGGCCTGATTGAGCTGAAACGCGCGGGTCAGGTCTTTTTCCAAATCCATCAACCGCTGGAACGGGCTTTCGATCGTGATCTTCACCATGCCCGCCTTTTGGCCGCTGGCGATCAGCCGATTGACCTTGGAGGTCGAGAGATTGAGACGTTTTGCGATCTCGGACTGTTTCATCCCTTCGATGAAATGCAGCATGAGCACCGTGTAGGTTTGGCGCAGAACATCATATTCATCTCGCATTTCGGCCATAGCAGCGCCCTTCTCCTTCTCTCGCGCGGTTAGCTGCGTTTCTTGACCAAGTAATGGTCGAAGACAACGGCGGCCAGCAGAATGGACCCGCGAATAATGTCCTGCCAATATACCGAAACATTGAGCAGGGCGAGCGAACTGGAGACGACCGAGAGCAAAATCGCCCCCAAAATCGCCCCGAGAATGGTGCCGGAGCCGCCCGACAAGCTAGCCCCGCCGATAACGGCTGCGGCGATGACGTTTAACTCCATGCCGATGCCGAAGGTCGGTTGCGCCGAGCCGAAGCGCGCCATGGAGATGATCCCGGCGATGGCGGCCAAGGTGGCGCAGAGCGTCGTCGTCGCAAAGATCACCCGATCGGTGCGAATACCCGAATAGGCGGCGGCCTTGGGGTTGCTGCCGGTGTAGAAAACCTTGCGGAACATCACAGTGCGCCGCAGCAGGAAATCGAACACCACGACGACCACGGCAAAAATGGCGATCACGACGGGAATTTGCCCAATACTGCCCTGGCCGATGAATTTGAATTCCGGCGGCAGGGTATAAAGACCGAGCGGCCGGCCGCCCGTCATCAGCAGGCACAGGCCACGGGCAATCACCATGACCGCCAGCGAGACGATGAAGTGATGCAGACCGATGCGGGTGACGCAAAGCCCCATCGCCGCGCCGATTCCCATACAGACCAGAACGGCAAGCGCCGACGCGGTCCAAGGATCGACGCCGCTTAGAAACAACCAGCCCGCCAGCACCATCGCGAGCGCCGTGATCGAGCCGACCGAAAGATCGATCCCGCCGGAAATCAGCAGAATGGTCATTCCGACCACGACGATACTTTCCACGGCAAAGGCCATCGCCATCGCCCGCACGTTCGCAACGGTTAGAAAATAGGGCGAGGCGAGCGACATGGTAATGAACAGCGCTGCGATAATAATGATGAGCCCGGTTTCCCGCGCGCGCAGCAGGCTGCGCCAGAGGGGTTTTCCAGTGGGGGCGTCGGGCGGTGCGGCGACGCTTCCGGTTTGGCTGATGGACATGGGTTCCTCCCTATTTTTCATTATTCGGCCGCCGAGGGCGTTTTAATCGATGCAAGCTGCATGATCCGCTCTTCAGTAATATCGGGGCCGTTCAATTCACCGGCGATCCGTCCCTCGCGGACCACCAGCACCCGGTCGCTAATGCCGATCAACTCGGGGAGTTCTGAGGAGATGACGATGATGCCAACCCCCTCCCGCGCTAGGCGGCGCAGCGTACGGTGAATTTCCGCCTTCGCGCCGACATCGACGCCGCGCGTCGGCTCATCGAGAAAAATCAGCTTCGGGCCAATCGACAGCATTTTCGCCAGCGCGACCTTCTGCTGATTACCGCCGCTTAACGAGGAGACAGGATCGGCGACACTGCCGCACTTGAGGTTGAGGCGTAGGCCGAGGGTTTCGGCCAAGCTCTTTTCCTTCCTGGCGTCGATAATGCCGGCCCGGCTCGCCACCCGCCGCGTATCCAGCGCCGACACATTAGCCGCGATGGGGAGGTTGAGAAAAACCCCGTCCCCCTTCCGGTCTTCGGAGAGATAGACGATCCCTGCCCGGATACTATCGGCGTAATGGCGGAGGGCGAGTTTCTGGTCGCCGAGCCAAACCTCGCCGCGCGCGCGCCCCTCCAGGCGGCAGAGCCCGCGCACAATCTCGCTGCGGCCCGAACCGATGAGACCGGCAAAGCCCAGAATTTCGCCTTGGCGCAGATCGAAGGAAACATCGTGAAACCGGTGTTTATCGGTGAGGTTGCGGACGCTGAGGATAATATTATCGCTGCGTTCTGCCTCGGTCTGCTTTTCGGGGTAGAGCTTCTCCATCACGCGCCCGACCATGCTGTTCACCAAGTCTTCCGGCGTGGTTTCGGCAATGGGCAGGGTGCGAATATGGCAGCCGTCGCGGAACACCGTCACCCGGTCGCAATGGGCAAAAATTTCGGCCATGCGGTGGGAGATATAGATGATCGCCATGCCCTTTTCGGCCAGCCGGTGCATAATGCGGAACAGCACTTGCGCTTCCGGCTCGGTGAGAGCGGCGGTAGGTTCATCCAGAATGAGAATGCGGCAGTCGAGCGTCAGCGCTTTGGCGATTTCGACGAGCTGCTGTTGGGAGATCGATAGCCTGCCGACTTTGGCGCGCGGGTCGATTTGCCCCAATTCACCCAAAACCTGAGCGGCGTGGCGGTAAAGTTCGCCGTACCGCATCAGAAAATCAGCGCTGCGATTGGTTGCCGCCATGAAGATATTCTCGGCGACAGAAATATCGGGGCAGAGGGCAATTTCCTGATGAACGAGGCCAATCCCTAGGGATTGCGCGGCATTGGGGGAAGCAATTCGAACCGGCGTGCCATCGAGCAGAATTTCACCGCTGTCAGGCTGGAGAATCCCGTCGATGATATTCATCAGGGTCGATTTTCCGGCCCCATTCTCGCCTGCCAGCGCGTGGATTTCGCCCCGGCGCAGCTCGAAATTCACCCCCCGCAGGGCCTGCACTGGCCCGAAGGCTTTCGACAGATTTTTGATTTCAAGGATTGGATCGGGCATGGCCCCGTCTCCCCGTATGAGGCCCGCGTCCATCCGACGATGATGCGGGCCTCCAGTGCGTCAGATCAACGGTTGGCCATATATTTGTTCAGGTCAAAGGCTTCTGCATTCGCCTTAGTGATGACGGCGAAACCATTATCGACGAAGGGGATCTGCATCGGATTGAAGCCGGACAGTTTGTAATCGTTGAACGGATCGATCAATTCGGGGTGTGAGCCCAAGAAGGTATTGATAAAGCCCATATAGCCCTGAATGCCCTGATTGGGGTTGATGGACATATGGATGTTACCGGCTTTGATCTGTTCCAGTGTCGTCGGGGTAATATCGGCGTGAACGATCAGAACTTTCTTCTTAGTCTCCAGCACAGCGGCCACCGCGCCTTCCGCCGAGCCTGCTTCGGGGATCCACAGCGCCGCCAGCTTCGGGTTCGCCTGAAGCATGGAGGAGACGGCCTTATAGGCGGCGCTCGTGTCTTGGTTGGTCGCTTGGCGGCCGACCAGCTTCATCTTGGGGTAATTTTTCTCCATATAGGCGATGAGGGCGGTCACGCGCAGGTCGTGATTGCTCTGGCCGGGGTTTTCGAGAACCGCGTAATCGGCGGCATTCCCCACCTGCTTCACGATTTCCTCGGCGGCGAACTTGGCTTCGGCCAGATTGTCGGAGGTGATATAGCCCGTGCGCTTGGATTTCGGCGAATCGGCGGCAAACGTCGTGACCGCAACCCCCGCCCCAATGGCGCGATTGATCGGCTCGATGAACGGATCAGCTTGCATCGGATGCAGCAGAATGCCCTTCGGCGATTTCACCAGATCCTGTTCAAACGAGGCGATTTGCTTCGTAATATCGTAATCCGGCGTGCCCGAGAACACCGCCCTACAGCCCATCGCCGTTGCCGCCTGCTTAAAGCCTTCGAACACCGGAACCCAATAGGGATGGCCGGAAACCATCACGTTCATCACATAGAATTCGCCGGGTTTGCAGGCGAATTTGCTCTGGGCTGCCGCGCCGCCGGTTGCAAAAACCGCCGCCGCCCCAAGAGCGACCGAAAGCAGGGCTGCCGCCCGAGTCCAAGCTACCATTGTATCCTCCCGTGTTGTTAGGACCGGCCTTTGACCGTGTCTGCAATAAATTTCACTTAATGGTTTTTATTGCAGTTCTAGGTGTACGCCTCTGTTTCCCCGCCGTCAAGCGGGAGTGTTAACAAAAAAAATGGCGCCCCGGAGAGGGCGCCGATCAGCGCGATAAGTTGAAAACTAGGGGCGCGGCTCGCTCAGTCGGGCAGAAACTCGGCCTGGCGTCGGAGAACCGTTTCCGCAATGAAATCCGCCGTGGCGGCAACCCGGGCGAGGGCGCGCAGGTCTTCGTGAACAATCAGCCAAAAGCTGCGGGTGATGCGCACATCGTGGCCGAGCACAGGCATGAGGTGGGCGGCGCGGTCGGCAATGAAGCGCGGCAGAATGCAGAGCCCGGCCCCGGCCAGGGTGGCTGTCAGTTGCGCGATCAGGTTGCTGCTTTTCAAGTGCGGGGCGATGCTGCCGACGGCGGCGAGATAATCGAGCTCCGGCGTGTAGATCAGATCGTCGATATACCCGATGAAGCGGTGCCCCGCAAGATCGGCCCGGGTTTCGATCGGTGCGTGCGCCGCAAGATAGTCGGCGGAGGCATAGAGCCGCAGATGATAATCGGTCAGCTTGCGGACCACCAGCCGCCCCTCCGTTGGGCGCGATAGGCTGATGGCAATATCGGCCTCGCGCCTGGAAAGACTGAAGACGCGCGGCGTGGCCACCAACTGCACCTCCAAATCCGGGAAGCGGTCGCACAGCCGCCCGATATGGGCCGCGAGGAACTGGCTGCCGAAACCATCGGGCGCGCCAATGCGCACCGTGCCGCTCATGGATCGGTCGGCATCCCCCACCAGCCCTTGCGCGGCAATCGCGGCGCGTTCCATTTCCTCGGCAACCGTGCGCAGCCGCTCGCCTTCTGGCGTAAGGCTAAAACCGTCCGGGCGGCGGTCGAACAGGGTGACGTTCAGCGCCTCTTCCAGCGCGGCGATGCGGCGGCTGACGGTTGTATGGTCCGCGCGCAGCCGTTTAGCTGAGACGATGAGCTTACCGGTGCGCGCAACATCGAGGAAATAGCGCAGATCGTTCCAGTTGAAGCCGCTCATCGGACTGCCCCCGGCGTATTCCCGCACAAAGGATGCGCAAATTTACCCGTCGCCTTCATCGGGGCGACGGAGTGACATGGGCGCAACAAAATTTGGGGGAAACGAACCATGGCGACAGAATTATACCATCTCATCGGCGGGAAAAAGCTCTCCGGCAC
>NZ_JBILQX010000296.1:0-2697 GCF_044372965.1 Elstera sp.
AATCGCCTCGCGCACGCGTTTATCTTTGAACGGGTTCGGAATATCCTCGGTCACGCCGGGGGCTTTGTCGCTGGCCTGATCCATGGCGAGATAGATCACGCGGCTGGTAACGCCCTGCACCACCTTCAGGCGCGCATCGGCCTGGAGGCGCGGAATATCTTGAATGGGCGGGCTTTCGATGAAGTCCACATCCCCGGCAAGAAGGGCTGCAACCCGCGCGCCTTGATTGCTGATCGGGCGCAAGGTGACTTTATCCCAAGCCGGGGCTTTGCCCCAGTAGGACGCATTGCGCTCCAGGCGGATTTGTTCGCCCTTCACATATTGCACCATCTTATATGGCCCTGTGCCGATGGCCTGTTTGCCGCTGTTGAACTCTTCCGTCGTCGGCCACGGCCCGGCCCCGCACCCGGCGGGATTGAAGGCAATCGCAGGCGCGCCCGATTTACCGTCCGAGATCATCCCGATCGACGATAGCTCGACAGGCAGCAGCGGATAGGCTGTGCGCGTCGTCAGCGATAGGGTGTAGCGGTCCACCACGTCGATGGCGACAATCGAGCGCGTGTAGAGCGTGAACGGCGACGGGCTGTTTTGCACCGTCGGCACGCGGCAGAAGCTATAGACCACATCGGCGGCATCGAAATCACTGCCATCGTGGAACTTCACCCCAGGGCGCAGCTTAAACTCCCAAGTTTTATCGCCCGTTGCTTTCCAGGAGGCCGCCAAACCGGGTTCTAGACCAAAGGCCGGAGTCGGCTTGACCAAAGCATCGAAGATATGGGCGGTTACTTGGATGTTCGGGGTTAAGTTGTGGAAGTGCGGATCAACCGAAGTTGGTTCTGATGCAAGTGCAACTTTTAATTCCTGAGCGTTTACCGACAGTATAGAAACTGTAGATAGAACGCATCCGGCTAAAGCTGTTTGCGTAAATTTCCTGAAGATTTTGTTCGACATGAAGCGCTCTCCGCGTTATTTGTTTCGGCGTTGCGGTGTTTTTGTTTGAAGTATTTTTAGTGATCATAGCTTGCCGAAGAATCACAAAAGGCGTCAGATACAATCCATGCGAACTCAGCGGATCTGTATTGGTCGCGTCCCTGCACACTTGCTGCTGCAAGATGTGGAGGGGCGGCCATGAAAATCACTTTAGATGCAACCTCGCACACGCCGCTCGTTGAGCAGATCGTGACTGGCTTGGCCGAGCTTATTCGGCGCGGGCAAGTAACGGCAGGCACGCGGATGCCGTCTGTCCGGGTGTTTGCTCGAACGCATACGATAAGCACGTTTACCGTGGTCGAAGCCTATGGGCGGCTCACCGCGCTGGGGTATCTGGCCGCGCGGCAAGGGGCGGGGCATTTTGTGCGTGCCCCGCTCGAAACCCACCGGCCCGCCCCACCCGATGCCCAGTTCGAGCGTGCGCAGGATCATATGTGGCAGATCCGCAGTCAGCTTGAACCGTCGGATCGGCTGATGGCGATTTCCACAGGCCGCAGCCCAGAAGAGTGGGAGGACGCGAGCCTGGTGCGGAACGCCCTGCGTTCGGTTGCCAGCCGAAGCTCTTTATCGCTTACCCGCTACGGCGAGCCGCGTGGCTATCGGCCCCTGCTGACCTATGTGCAGTCGCGCCTGCACGATCGCGGCATTCACGCCGACGAAAACCAGATTTTGATGACGCTGGGGGCCAGCCAAGCCTATGATTTGCTGATCAAACTGCTGATTAGCCCAGAGTGCCGGGTGATGGTGGATGACCCCGGCTATTCCAACCTGTTCAGCCTGTTGAAGGTCAACCGCACCGAAATTCTCGGCGTGCCCCGCACCGAAGACGGGCCGGATTTGGTTGTTCTCGAAACATTGGCGCGCACCAAGCAGCCGAAAGTATTCTTCACCCAAACCGTCGCCCATAATCCCACGGGCTGCGGGTACGGCGCGCGGCGGGCGTTTGAGGTGCTGCGCTTAGCCGATACCTATAATTTCCACATTGTCGAAGTCGATGCCTTTGCCGAGTTCTACCCGGAAGGCCACCAGCGCTTAGCGGAGATCGATCAACTCAACCGCGTGATCCATGTCAGCACCTTCTCCAAAGCTGTTTCGCCCGCTATGCGCGTTGGCTATGTGACCGCCGCCGCGCCGTTAATCAGCGAGCTTGAGCATCTGAAGATCATCTCCACGCTCTCGGCCTCACCGCTCAACGAGTTGGTGATTTATGAGGTGCTGACCTCCACCGCCTACCGCCGCCATATCGATCAGTACCGCCGCAAGCTGGAGCAGGGCCTGATCCGCGCGCAGGATTTGGCGGTGGCGAATGGTTTCCAGGTCTTCGGGCGGCCCGATGGCGGAAAATTCATCTGGCTGCGCCACCCCGATGTTGACGATTCGGCGTTGCTGGCGGAACGGGCGCGAGCCCATGGCTTATTGCTCGCCCCCGGCTGCACCTTCCGCCCTAACTTGGAGCCAACGCCCTGGTTTCGCATCAACACCGCCTATGCCGATCATCCGGCGGTGGTGCGGAGCTTTTCGGCGATACAGCGGTAGCCTCACGCCGAACGCGTTTCATCAACGAACCTGTTCAGCCGTTGGGCCAGCACGCCAAAACTGCCGTTCAACTCCTCAGACGCCTGGGATTGCCGATTGGCGGCAAGGCTGACTTCCGAAATGGACGTTGCGACCAAACCGATGTTGGAGGCGACGCTTTGGGTTAGGTCT
>NZ_JBILQX010000010.1:0-45807 GCF_044372965.1 Elstera sp.
CTTCGCCGAGCGGATTTCGGTTCTGGTGGCGGGGAGGATTCTTGTGGAAGGATCGCCCGCCGAAATTGCCACGAACGCGGAGGTGCGCCGCGTTTATTTAGGAGAGGATTCCCATGTCTGAGCCTTTGGTTCACTGCCTCGGCGAGGCGATGCTGGAGCTTTCCGCCCCGCGCCTCGGCCCGGCCACGCTCAGCTTTGGCGGCGATACCCTCAATACCGCCGTCTATCTCGCGCGGCTTGGCGTGCGCACCGGTTATGCCAGCGCGATGGGCGACGATCCCTATAGTGCCGAAGTGCTCGCCGCCTGGCAGGCCGAAGGGGTAGCGACGGACGCCGTGGCGCGCCTGCCCGGAACCCTGCCCGGCCTCTATGCCATTCGCACCGACCCGACCGGGGAGCGATCTTTCTCCTACTGGCGCGAGGCTTCGGCGGCCCGGCAAATCTGGCGGCACGAAAGCCGCGCGGCCTGGCTCGGGCAAGTACTCGCTTGCGATTGGCTGCATCTCTCCGGCATTACGCTGGCGATTGCGGGGCCAGAGGGGCGGCAGGCACTGTTCGACGCGCTCGCCGCCGCGAAAGCCAGGGGGATGCGCCTGTCTTTTGACAGCAATTATCGTCCGCGCCTTTGGCCCGATGCGGCTACCGCGAAAGCCGCCTATGAAGCCATCCTCCGCCTCGCCGACCTCAGCCTGCCCGGCCTTGAGGATGAAGCGCCTTTGTTCGGGGAAGAAGATGCCCCGGCGCTGATTGCCCGGCATCGCGCCTATGGGGTGGCGGAAGTCGTGCTGAAGGCGGGCGGGCCGCGCGCGTGGGTTTCGGTGGGGGCGGATGCGCCGATTTTGGTCGAAGGCGCGTCGGTTGCGCCGGTGGATACGACGGCGGCGGGCGATAGTTTTGCAGCGGGCTATCTTGCGGCGCGGCTTGGCGGGAAGGTGCCTCAAGAGGCGGCGCAGGCGGCGCACCGGCTGGCCTCCATCGTCATTCAGCACCCCGGCGCAATCGTTCCGAAAGCGGCAATGGCTTAGGAGACTAAACGGCCCGCGCGCAGAACCAGCACGCGGCTCGCCAGCCGGTCGATTTCCGCTTGGGCGTGGGTAACGTACAGAATTGGCACCTGGGCGGTATCGCGCACCCGCTCCAGGTAGGGCAGAATATCGTCCTTGCGGGCGCTATCGAGGGCCGACAGCGGCTCGTCCATCAGCAGCAGTCGCGGTTTTGCCAGCAGCGCCCGCCCGAGCGCGACGCGCTGCGCTTCGCCGCCCGAGAGGGTGCCGGGCGGGCGGTCGAGCAGGGGGGCGATGCCCAACAGATCGGCGATTCCCGCTAAATCGGCCTGCTCGCCGCGCGCGCGGTTGAACCAATGGCCATACAAAAGATTCTGCCGCACGGAGAGATGGGGAAACAGCCGCGCCTCTTGAAACACCACACCGCAGCGGCGTTTATGCGGTGGCAACCATTCGTCGCGCGCGGTATCGACGAAAATGGTGTCGTCTAGGCGCACATGGCCCCTTTGCGGGCGGATCAACCCGGCGATGATGTTCAGCACCGAGGTTTTCCCGGAGCCAGACGGCCCGCTGAGGGCGGTCAGACCAGGGCCGATTTCGGCGGCGAGCGCGAGGGTGAAATCGCCCTGCCGGTGCTGAATATCGAAGGAGAGCATCAGCTTTGTCGCCGCCGCGCCCGTTGGGTGAGGAGTTCCGACACCAGCAGCGCCCCCATCGACAGGATCACCGAGAGGATCACCAGCCGCACGGCAGGACCATCGCCCCCTGGCACCTGCAAAAATCCGTAGATGGCCGACGCCAAGGTTTGCGTTTCGCCGGGGATATTCGAGACGAAGGTAATCGTGGCCCCGAACTCGCCCATTGCTTTGGCAAAAGATAGCACCATCCCCGCCAGAAACCCCGGCAGGCAGAGCGGCAGCGTGACGGTGAGAAAGACCCAAACCGGCCCCGCGCCTAAGGTAGAGGCAGCATCTTCCAAACGCCGGTCGACGGCTTCGATGGATAGGCGCATCGCGCGCACCATCAGCGGAAACCCCATCACGGCACAGGCCAGCGCCGCCCCGGTCCAGCGGAAGGCGAGGGTGACGCCGAAAATCTGATCGAGCGGTTCGCCGAAAAAACCGCGCCGCCCGAACAGAATCAGCAGCAGATAGCCGGTCACGACGGGCGGCAGAATCAGCGGCAGGTGAACCAGACCGTCGAGTACCCCCCGTCCCCAGAAGCGCCCGCGCGCCAGCACCAGGGCGACGATCAGGCCGAACGGCAGGCTACAGAGGGTAGCAACCGCCGCGATGCGCAGGCTGAGGCCAACTGCCACCCATTCCGCTTCGGAGAGATCAAAAAAAGCGACGAAAGATTCCATGCGGGCGGGCTACGACCCCTGGCCCGGAGGGAGGGCGGCGAACCCCTGCTTGGTGAATAAGACGCTGGCTTCCGGCGACTTCAAAAAGGCGAGGAGGGCGGTGGCGCTCGCCTGGCTGGTTGCGGTCAGCGCGACCGGGTAGAGAATGCGCGGGTGGCTGCTTTCGGGGAAGGTGCCTATAATATCCACCTTCGGCTCAGCGGCGGCGTCGGTCTGATAGACGATCCCTAAGGGGGCTTCGCCGCGTGCGACCAGGGTGAGGGCAGCGCGGACATTATCGACCCCGGCGATGCTGTTTTCGACGCTGGCCCACAGGCCGAGGGTCGTGAGCGCCGCCTTGCCGTATTTCCCGGCGGGAACGCTCGCAACCTCGCCCATCGCCAGACGATTGCCCTTCAGCATTCCCTTGAGATCCAAGCGCGCATCGATGGCAACGGGGCCTTGACGGCCCTTTTCGCCGATCAGCACCAGCCGATTGCCGAGCAGCGTGACGCGGCTTTCGGGCCGGATCAAATTGCGCTGCTGGAGATAGTCCATCCACTCAAGATCGGCGGAAAAGAATAGATCGGCAGGCGCGCCGCTTTCCACCTGCCGGGCGAGCGCGGAGCTTGCGGCATAGGCGGCGACGGCTTTCGCCCCGCCCTGCCGCTGCCACTGGGCGAGGCTATCGTCGAGCGCGTTCTTGAGGCTCGCGGCGGCAAAGATGGTTATGGGACGGGTTGCTTGCGCCGCCAGCGGCGTGGGGGCGACGGCCAGGAGCGCGAGGGCCAGCAAGCAGCGTTTAACCGTCATAGCGTCCATCCTTGTCACAAAACTCCTGGGACACCAAAAGGCTACACCCGCCCTTGTTGCAAACGCAATCTGCTCACAGTGTCATGCGGATCTGGGACTTGAGGATTTCCAAAAACAAGCGCCACTATTTTGTAGCCAAAATGCGGAAACACTCCGCATGATTTAGACTAAGTTTGACAGAAGGAATCGCGCCATGCCCGTTGCCGCCGAGTCCCACGGCCTTTGGGGGAAATCCGCCCCCGCCGCCCCGGTCACGAATGCGCTGGCGGGCAATCTGCGTGTTGATGTCGCCGTGATCGGCGCGGGGTTCACCGGCCTGTCGGCGGCGCTGCATTTGGCCGAATCCGGCAGCAAGGTGGCGGTTTTGGACGCCGAGGAGATTGGCTTCGGCGGCTCGGGGCGCAATGTCGGTTTGGTGAATGCTGGGCTGTGGGTCATGCCAAGCGAGATTCCCAAAGTGCTGGGGGCCGAGTATGGCGAACGGCTGCTGTCGATCCTTAGCGATGCACCGCAGGAGGTTTACGGCCTTGTCTCGAAGCACGGCATGGACTGCGAGGCGATGCACGTCGGCACCCTCCATTGCGCGGTCGGCGATACGGGCTTACGCGATCTTGAGGCGCGGTACGCCGAATGGCGCGCGCGCGGTGCGCCGGTCGAACTGCTCGATCAGGCGGCAGCGGCGCGGGCGCTCGGCACCAATGCCTATCGCGGGGCGCTGCTCGATAAGCGTGCGGGCACCATCCAGCCGCTCGCTTATGCGCGCGGGCTGGGGCGGGCGGCAATGGCGGCGGGGGCTTCCGTCTATTCAAGCTCCCCCGTGCAGGGCTGCGAGCGCGACGGGTCGGTCTGGCGGCTGATGACGCCGGGCGGCAGCGTGACCGCCGATTGGGTGATCGTCGCTACCAACGCCTTTTCCTCCGGTCCGTTCCAGATGATCCGGCAGGCGCTGGTGCGGCTGCCCTATTTTCAGTGCGCGACCGAACCTTTGCCGGAGCATTTGTTAAAAGAGATCATCCCCGGTCGGCAAGGCGCGTGGGACACGAAGGAAGTGCTGAGTTCCTTCCGGCTGGATTCGGCGGGGCGGTTCATCTTCGGCAGCGTCGGCGCTTTGCGCGCGGGCGGGCAGCAGGTGCACCCCGATTGGGCGCGGCGGGCGATGGTGAAGCTCTTCCCGGCGCTCGAAGGGGCCGCGTTTGCGCACGAATGGTACGGCTGGATCGGCATGACCGACGACGCCCTACCGCGCTTCTTAGAGTTGGGTCCGCAGATGGTGGCCTTCACCGGCTACAACGGGCGCGGCATCGGCCCCGGCACGGTCTTTGGCCGCGTGCTAGCCCAGCACGTCACCCGCCGCAGTAACGATCTGCTGCCGCTTCCCGTAACGCAGCTCAGCGGGGCCGATTGGCGGCAGTTGAAGGAATTCGGTTACGAGGCCGGGGCGGCGGCGGTGCATCTCGTGGATGCGCGAATGTAGCCTCCGGTCGAATAAAAAAGGCCGCCGAACCCAGGTTCGGCGGCCTCTGCTTTTATCGCAAGAAACGGCGCTTTAAGCCGCCCGCGCCGCCACCAGGCTTTTCGCCACGGCAGTCACATTGGCGTCAGTCAGCCCGGCGACGCACATGCGGCCCGATTCGACCAGATAAACGCCGTCCGTTTCGCGCATCTGCACAACCTGCGGCTTGGTGAGGCCGGTATAGCTGAACATGCCGCGCTGCTGGGTGATGAAACCCACGTCGATTTCATTCGAGAGCTTATTGACTTCGGCAGCGAGCTTTTCGCGCATATCCTTCATCCGCACACGCATTTCCGCGACTTCCGCTTCCCATTGGGCGCGTAAAGCCGGATCGCCGAGAACGGTGGCAATCAGCAGACCGCCGGTGGTGGGCGGGTTGGAGTAGGAGCGGCGGATGGCGAGCTTCAACTGGCCCAGAACCCGGTCCGCTTCATCAGCGGTGGCGCAGACGACCGACAAGCCGCCGCAGCGTTCGCCATAAAGCGAGAAATTCTTGGAAAAGCTATTGGCGACGAGGAAGGAGGACGTGCGGTCGGCAAAGCGGCGCACGAAGCCTGCATCCTCGTCCAGCCCATCGGCAAAGCCCTGATAGGCCATATCGAAGACCGTAATATGCTTTTTCGCGATCAGCAGATCGGTCAGCGCATCCTGTTGGGCGCGGCTGAGGTCAACCCCGGTCGGATTGTGGCACACCGGCTGGACGATCACGATGCTGCCGGCAGGAGCCTCTTCCAGCGTCTTCAGCATATCGTCGAAACGTAAAGTCCGGGTCGCGCCGTCCCAATAGGGATAGGTTTTGGTTTCGAACCCGGCGCGCTGGAACAGGCCGTGGTGATTGTCCCAGGTCGGGTCGCTCACATAGACGGCGCGGCCCGGCGCGTGCTTCGCCAGAAAATCGGCGGCGACGCTGAGCGCGCCCGTACCGCCAACCGTTTGAATGGTCGCCACGCGCTTTTCGGCGAGAACGTCATGGTTTTTGCCGAAGACCAACTCTTGAACCAGACGGCGGTATTCCGGCAGCCCTTCCATCGGAATATAGGAGCGGACGCCGAAGCCGAGCTTATCAGCGGCGGCCTTCACCGAAGGCAGAACGGGGACTTTGCCCGCACCGTCCATGTAAATGCCGATGGTGAGGTTCACCTTTTCCGTGCGCGGATCGCCCTGGAAGGCGATATTGAGCGACAGAATGGGGTCCCCGGCGAAAGGTTCGACGGTTCCGAAAAGAGAGGGGGCAGCCTCGGTCATGATTGGGGGTCCACCGCTAAAAGTTTGGGCCGGTAAAAATTGGGCCAGTAAAAGTTCGGCGGGGCGGACGATACTAACCACTCTGGCGCGGGGCAAGGCTTTCGCGGGAAACGAACAGCGGGTATCCTGGCAGCGCATGGCATGCCGCCCGCGCTCTGACGGGTAAATCGTCCGACCGGGCTCACTTCGGGCTTGAGCTTCCGGCGCGGCCCTGTACCTTTGCTACATAAATAGGGGGGATGACATGTCGGCTTCTTGGGTAGCGCTGCGGGCGCTGAAAACAGAACCGTCGCTGCGGAGCTTGTTTGCGGCGGATTCGCAGCGGTTCGGGCGGTTTTCGGCGCAACAGGATGATTTGTTGCTGGATTACTCTAAGACGGCGCTGACGGCGGAATCGCGCGCGGCGCTCTTGGCGCTGGCCGAGGAATGTCAGGTCGCAGCCCAGCGCGATGCAATGTTCGCGGGGGAGCCGATCAATCGCAGTGAGGGCCGCGCCGTTCTGCACACCGCCCTACGCGCTGGGCCGGACGCTGAAGTTCATGTGAAGGGCCTCGACGTCATGCCGATGGTCCGGGCCTCGCTCGCGCGGTTGGGCCATTTCGCCGAAGGGGTGCGCAGTGGCGCGATTGCGGCGACCGATGGCGGGCGGTTTACCGATGTGGTGAATATCGGCATCGGCGGGTCCGACCTGGGGCCGGTGATGGTGACGCTGGCGCTCGCGCCCTACCACGATGGGCCGCGCGTGCATTTCGTCTCCAATGTCGATGGCGCGCATCTGCACGATGTGTTGAAGGGGCTCGATCCGGCGCGGACCCTGTTCATCGTCGCCTCCAAAACCTTCACGACGATTGAAACGATGACCAACGCCCAATCGGCCCGGCGCTGGTTGGTAGCGGCCTTGGGCGAACGGGCGGTGGAAGATCATTTCGCGGCGGTCTCCACGGCGCTGGACAAGGCCGCAGCCTTTGGCATTGATGAAGCGCGGGTGTTCGGTTTCTGGGATTGGGTCGGCGGGCGCTATTCGGTCTGGTCGGCGGTTGGCTTGCCCGTGATGATCGCTATCGGAACGGCGGGGTTTGACGCGTTTCTCGCCGGGGCGCGGGCGATGGATGCGCATTTCCGTACCGTGCCGCTGGTCGAAAACCTGCCCGTGCTGATGGGGTTGATCGGCGTTTGGCACCGCAATATCTGCGGGTATGGCGCGCGGGCGCTGCTGCCCTACGATCAGCGCCTCGCACGGCTGCCCGCCTATGTGCAGCAGCTCGATATGGAATCGAACGGCAAGCTCGTGACGCGCGACGGCGCCCCCTTGCCCGAGGGGCTCGCAACTGGCCCGCTGGTCTGGGGCGAACCCGGCACGAACGGCCAGCATGCTTTCTATCAACTGCTGCACCAGGGCACCGATATCATCCCCTGCGAGTTCCTGATTGCTGCCGAAAGCCACGAGCCGGAGCTTGCCGAGCATCACACGTTGCTGTTGGCCAACTGCCTTGCGCAAAGCGAAGCCCTCGCGCGCGGCAAGACGCTAGCGGAAGCGCACGCGCAGCTTATCGCGGCGGGGTTGCCTGCGGCGGAAGCGGACCGGCTCGCCCCCTATAAGGTCTTCCCCGGCAACCGCCCATCGATCACGCTCGCCTATCGCAAGCTCGATCCTTTTACCCTGGGCCGGTTGATTGCGCTCTACGAACATCGGGTGTTTGTTGAGGCCGCGATCTGGGGCATCAATGCCTTCGATCAATGGGGCGTGGAACTGGGGAAGGAACTCGCAACGGGGCTTCTTCCCGCCGTCAAAGCCGCGCCGGGCGCGGTGGCGGACCCGATGACACAAGGGTTGCTCGGGCATTTGCGAGGGCTTTAGCGCCTTTCCGCGATCCTGTGCTTTTTCGGTGCCCCGCTTTTTCCGCGATTCCCTTTAGCGCGGGAATGGTCTAGGGTCGCGCCGATCTCCTGTATTACCGTCAGACTTGACAATAAGAGTAGCGGACCTATGGCTGGCCATTCCCAGTTTAAAAACATCATGCACCGCAAAGGCGCGCAAGACGCCAAACGCGGGAAGGTTTTCACCAAGCTGATTCGGGAACTCACCGTTTCGGCGAAAACCGGCGCGCCCGACCCGTCGATGAACCCGCGTTTGCGCGCGGCCATTACGGCGGCGAAAATCGCCAATATGCCGAAAGATACGATCGATCGGGCCATCAAACGCGGCCAGGGCGGCGGCGATGATACCAATTTCGATGAAGTGCGCTACGAGGGCTATGGGCCGGGTGGTATCGCCGTCATCGTCGAAGCGATGACCGATAATCGCAACCGTACCGCGTCGGAAGTCCGTTCAGCCTTCACCAAGGCGGGCGGCGCGTTGGGGGAAACCGGCTCGGTCAGCTTTATGTTCGACCGGGTGGGCCAGATCCATTATCCGGCCTCGGTTGGAACCCCTGATGCGGTGTTCGAAGCTGCCTTGAACGCCGGCGCGGAGAATGTCGAAAGCTCGGAAGACGGGCACGATATTACCTGCGCGACCGACGATCTCGCCACCGTGCGCGAGGGGCTGGAAGCGGCCTTCGGTGCCCCGGAATCGGCAAAGCTGATCTGGTCCCCGCAAACCCTCAACCCGGTCTCGGACGAAGTGGCGGAAAAGCTGTTCCGCCTGATCGACACGCTCGACGATAACGACGACGTGCAAAACGTCTACGCCAATTACGACGTGTCCGAGGAGCAGCTCGCCAAGCTGGCGGGCTAGTCTTATGCGGGTTTTGGGCCTCGATCCGGGACTACAGCGCACCGGCTGGGGCGTGATCGAGGCCCAAGGCTCCCGGTTGAAGGGAATCGCCTGCGGAACGGTCACGTCCGATCCGAAGGCGGCCCTGTCGGACCGGTTGGCGCAGCTTTATGAAGGGCTGCAAAAGGTGCTCGACACCTATCAGCCCGATTGCGCGGCGGTGGAAGAGACCTTTGTGAACACCAATGCCGCTTCCACCCTCAAACTCGGGCAAGCGCGCGCGGTTTCCTTGCTGGTTCCGGCGCGGGCGGGGCTTAAGGTTGCGGAATATGCGGCGAAATCGGTGAAGAAATCGGTTGTTGGCGCGGGGGCGGCGGATAAGGAGCAGGTGATGTTCGTTGTCGGCAAACTGCTCCCCGGTTTGGCGCTCCCCGGTGCCGATGCCGCCGATGCTTTGGCGGTGGCGATTTGCCATGCCCATCATGCCCAAACGGCCAGCCGCATGGGCGGCATCGATTTGGCCTTACTGGCGCGAAGCCGATGATCGCTTGGTTGAAAGGCATTGTTCGGGATTTGGGCGCGGGCTATGCGGTGATCGACGTCAACGGCGTCGGTTATCTCGTGTCGGCCTCCGGGCGCACGCTCGGCACGCTCCAGATGAACCAACCCGCGACGCTGCACATCGAAACCGTGGTGCGGGAAGACGCGCTGCTGCTCTATGGCTTCCGCGATTCCGCCGAGCGCGATTGGTTCCGGCTGCTGCAAACGGTCCAGGGCGTCGGCGGGCGCGTGGCGTTGGCGCTGCTGACGGTCCTGACGCCGGATCAACTGGTTCAGGCGATTGCGTCGGGCGACAAGAATGCGCTCGCGCGCGCCGATGGCGTGGGGCCGAAGCTCGCGGTACGGCTGCTGACCGAGTTGAAAGATAAGGTCGCGGGCCTCGCCTTGGGCGCGATGGCGCGCACAGTCCCCAGCGTTTCGCCTTCGGTTGAAACCGGGGGCACGGTGGAAGCCGAAGCCGTTTCGGCCCTGGTTAATCTCGGTTATGGCCGCTCGGACGCCTTTGCCGCCGTGGTGAAACTGGCGCAGCAGCAGCGCGACGCGGGCACTGAGCCTACTCTCGCCGATCTCATCCGCGCCGGTCTGAAAGCGCTGAGCCCGGCATGAGTGAGACGCCCGAACCCCGCCGCCCGTTGTTGGATGCCTCGGTTGCCGAGGGCGGCGAAGCCGCGCTCCGTCCGGCGCGCTTGCAGGATTTCGTCGGGCAGCGCGCGGTATGCGAGAATTTGCAGGTCTTCGTTGAAGCGGCGCGGGGCCGGGGCGAGGCGCTGGACCATGTGCTGTTCTTCGGCCCGCCCGGTTTGGGGAAGACGACGCTGGCGCAGATCGTCGCGCGCGAACTCAGCGTTGGCTTTCGGGCGACCTCCGGCCCGGTGATCGCCAAGGCTGGCGATCTCGCGGCGCTGCTGACGAATTTACAGCCGAACGACGTGCTGTTTATCGATGAAATCCACCGGCTCAGCCCGGCGGTGGAAGAAATCCTCTATCCAGCGATGGAGGATTTTCAGCTTGATCTCATTATCGGCGAAGGCCCGGCGGCGCGCTCCATCCGTATCGATCTGCCGCGCTTCACGCTCGTCGGGGCGACCACCCGGTCGGGCTTGCTGACAACGCCTTTGCGCGAGCGTTTCGGCATTCCGCTGCGCTTGCAGTTCTACAGCCCGGAAGAACTCACTTCGATTGTGGCGCGCGGCGCGCGGCTGCTGGAGATGCCGCTGACCGAAGAGGGCGCGTTCGAAATCGCCAAACGCTCGCGCGGCACGCCCCGGATTGCCGGGCGGCTGCTGCGCCGGGTGCGCGATTTTGCTTCCGTTGCGGGGGTCAATCCCATCGACCGCAAAGCGGCGGACGCGGCCCTATCGCGCCTCGATGTCGATCCGATGGGGCTGGACGCGATGGACCGGCGTTACCTCTCGTGCATCGCCGATACCTATGAGGGCGGGCCGGTCGGCGCGGAAACGCTCGCCGCTGCTTTGTCGGAATCGCGCGATACCATCGAAGAGGTTATCGAGCCCTATCTGATGCAGTTGGGGCTGATCCAGCGCACCCCGCGCGGGCGCATGCTGGCCCCGAACGGCTGGAAACTGCTCGGGCGCATTCCGCCGCGCGATCTGGAACAGCAACTCAGCCTCTTAGGAGACGAACCCGAATGAGCGATGTCGCTTTCGCGCCCCTCGCCCCGACGTTTGGGGAGATTTCGGGCGGCTGGCACCGGCTGCCCCTGCGCGTGATCTATGCCGATACCGACGCGGGCGGGGTGGTCTATCACGCCAATTATTTGAATTTCGCCGAACGGGCGCGGACGGAAATGCTGCGCGCTGTGGGAATTGTGCCACAAAAACTGTATGACGAGGAGGGTACGCTCTTCGTCGTGCGTTCGGCGGAAATCGATTATCGCGCCCCCGCCCGGTTGGATGATGCGCTGGAACTGCGCAGCCGGGTTCGGAAGTTCGGCGGGGCAAGCCTTGAAATTGAACAGCAAGTGTTGCGCTGGGAGCACACAGATAGCCGTCATTTGGTCACAATTCTGGTGCGTTTAGTGTGCGTCGATCCGCAGTTCAATCCGCAGCGGGTGCCGGACAAGGTTCGGGTCGCGTGCGCGCCGTTTTATGAGACCGGTTCGTCAGGGGAGTGAGGGAAGAGAATGCAAGGCGATGCAGTTGCGGCGATTGCGCCAGCGCATGACCTGTCGATGCTCGGTCTGTTCTTACAGGCCGATTGGGTTGTTAAGTTCGTTATGCTGTCGCTCGTGTTTGCGAGCATTTGGAGCTGGGCGATTATCGTCGATAAACTTATCCGCCTGCGCCGTTTAACGGTTCAAGCCGATCAGTTTGAAGAGGCTTTTTGGTCGGGCGGCAGCCTGGACGAACTCTATGACCGCATCGGCAATCGGCCGATTGATCCGATGTCGGCGGTGTTCGTGGCAGCGATGCGCGAATGGCGGCGTTCGGCCCAGCGCGGCCTGGGGCTGACCACCGGGAACCTTCAGCAGCGCATTGAGCGCGTGATGGGCGTGACCGTGGGGCGCGAGATGGAGCGGCTGGAGAAATGGACGCCGTTTCTCGCCTCGGTCGGCTCGGTTGGCCCCTTTGTTGGGCTGTTCGGCACGGTCTGGGGGATTATGAACTCCTTCTCCGCTATCGCCTCGTCGAAGAACACGAATCTCGCCGTCGTGGCCCCTGGGATTGCCGAAGCTTTGTTCGCAACCGCCATCGGTCTCGTGGCCGCTATTCCGGCGGTGCTGGCCTATAATAAGATTTCGGGCGATCTCGCGCGTTATTCCAATCGCTTAGAGAATTTTTCGGCGGAGTTTGCTGCCATTCTGTCGCGCCAGATGGATGCGGCTGAGGCGGGCGAATAATGGGCGCGTCGCTCAATTCCGGCGGGCCGCGTCGGCGCGGCGGGCGTCGCACCCATGTGCCGATGTCCGAAATCAACGTCACGCCGCTCGTGGACGTGATGCTGGTGCTGCTCATCGTTTTCATGGTCGCGGCCCCCTTGCTTACCGTCGGCGTGCCGGTCGATCTGCCGAAAACCTCGGCGGCTAGCCTCAATGAGCGCATCGAGCCGCTGACCATCAGCGTCAACGCCCAGGGCCAGATCTATATTCAGGAAATGGAAGTGCAGGAGGCGGAACTTGCCCCGCGTCTGCAAGCCATTACCGCCAATAAGCCCGATACCCCCATCTATGTGCGCGGCGATAAGGGCATTCCCTATGGGCGCGTCATGGAAGTGATGGGCCTCGTTGCCTCGGCAGGGTTTGCCAAAGTCTCGCTCATCGCCGAAGCCCCCTCGGGCGCGCCGGTGAAGCCCACGCCTAAGCGGGGCGGGTAGGGGAGGCAGGCGCACGGCGATGAATCGGTCCATTATCCTTGCTTCGGTGCTGCACGGGTTGATCTTGATCCTGGCGATCTTCGGTCTGCCCCAAGTCGCGCCGCCGCCCCTGGAGGTGAAGCCGATCATTGAGGTGGAGGTGATTTCCATCTCCTCCACCCCCAATGCCGCGCCGAATAACCCGACGCCCGCCGAGGTGAAAGAGCCGAAGCCCGATCCCGCGCCTGCGCCCGCGCCGATCCCGCAGCCGAAGCCGGACGTCGCCCCGCAACCCGCGCCCACACCGCCGCCGCCGCCGCCGCCCAAGCCGCCGGAACCCAAACCCGAGCCGAAGCCCGAGCCGCCAAAACCGCCGCCCCCGCCGAAGCCGCCGGAACCTAAACCTGAGCCGAAGCCCGAGCCAAAGCCGGAACCCAAACCCGAGCCCAAACCTGAGCCGAAGCCGGAACCTCCCAAACCGGAACCGAAGCCCGAGCCCCCTAAGCCTGAGCCGAAAAAGGAAGAGGTGAAGAAGGTCGAGCCGCCGAAACCGGAACCGAAGAAGGAAGGTTGGGACGCCGTTAAGGATCTGTTCCCGCCCCAGAAGGACGCGCCGAAGGTTCCACCGAAGCCGGAAGCGAAGCCGACCGAGAAAAAGCCGGATGCGCTGGACGCGATTGCCAAGGCGCTCAGCCAGCCCGCGACTCCCGCCCGCCCGACGCAAACGGCTGCGGCAGGCTCCCCCGCGCCACGTTCCGTTGGCCCGAGCGACCCGAACCGTCCGCTGTCGCGCGCGGAAGAGGATGGGATTCGGAAAGCGGTTTCGCCCTGTTGGGCCTTTGATGGGGGCCTCGCGAATGCCAAGAATCTCGTCATCGAAGTTCGGCTGTTCTTGAAACCGGATGGGTCGGTCTTGCGGACCGAGTTGGTCGATCCGTCGATCATGAGCCGGTCGCCCCAGCATAAAGCCGCCGCCCAAACGGCCCTGCGGGCCCCGATGAATCCTACCTGCAACAAGCTGCCCATTCCGCCGGGCGCTTACGAGAGCGTCATCATAGTCTTCGATCCGAGGGAGATGGTCTGATGCGGCATCTTCTGTGGATTGTCGTCATTGCCTCAGGAAGCCTGCTGACGGCATGTGCTAGCGAGAAGACGCAGTCCAAGGCCCCGGAGCCGCGTATTGGCCATATCGGTCTTCCTCCACTGTATCCCAGTCTGCCGAGCGTGACGCAGGGCCAAGCTTGGGAAAAGGCGATTGCCGACCGAATTAAGCCGTGCTGGAATTTTAACCCAAGCGCCAGCAGTGTTAACGATAGTCGCGTTGACGTTCGACTATATCTTAGGCCGGACGGAACGGTTCTACGGTCTGAATTGGCCGACCCTGCCCTAGTCAAGCGCTCCCCCGAAGGGCGCGCGGCTGTCGAGGCGGCTTTGCGCGCATCCCTAAATCCGACCTGCAATACGCCGCTGCCGCGACCGATCACCTACAAAGAAATCATCCTCGTTTTCGATCCAAAGGATATGGGCCAATGAGACAGAAAGCCTCTGCTTCGCCGCGCGCGTTACTCCGTCGATCCTTGCTTCGCTCCTCGCTTTTGGTGGTGGCGGCTTTGCTCATGGCGGCCCCGGTTGCGGTCGCGCAAACCGGCAAGATTGAGCCGCGTATCGACGTTACCCAGGGCAACCCGCAGCCCATGCCCATCGCCATCAGCAATCTGGCAGGCGACGCGCGGTTGGGGGCGGATATTAGCCGCATCGTCGCCGACGATCTGGAGCGCTCGGGCCTGTTCAAGCCCATCGACCCAAAAGCGTTCGTGCAAACGCCGGATCAGATTGGCACCGCGCCGCGCTTTGCCGATTGGCGCTTGATTAACGCCCAGGCGCTTGTGTCGGGCGCGGTCACGCTGCAAGGCAATCAGATGCGCGTCGAGTTCCGCCTGTGGGACGTCTTCGGCGAAGCGCAGATGGAAGGGCAAGTACTGGCCGCTGGCACCGATGGTCTGCGCCGCGTCGCCCATAAGATTGCCGACGCCATCTACAAGCGCATCACCTCCGAAGATGGCTATTTCGACACGCAGCTTGTCTTCGTCGCCGAAAGCGGCCCGGCGGATAACCGGCGCAAGCAGTTGGCGATTATGGATCAGGACGGGTTCGGCTATCGCACGCTCACCGATCCGCAGCGGGTGCGGGCGATTACGCCGCGCTTCTCCCCCACCGCGCGCGAGTTGACCTATATGGCCTATGTCAACGATGTGCCGCGCGTTTACCTCTATAATATCGACACCGGGCAGCAGGAAATTCTGGGGAACTTCTCCGGCATGACGTTTGCGCCGCGCTTCACCCCCGATGGGCAGAAGGTGTTGATGAGCTTTGCCGAAAACGGCAACTCCGAAATCTATTCGATGGACCTTCGCACCCGCCGGGCAACCCGGCTGACCGATAGTCCCGCGATCGATACCTCCCCCTCGGCCTCGCCCGACGGCACCAAGATTGTGTTCAACTCCGACCGGGGCGGCGTCACCGCATTGTATGTGATGAACGCCGATGGCTCGGGTGTGCAAAAAATATCACCGGGCCGTGGCCGTTATAACACACCTGTCTGGTCCCCCAGGGGCGACTATATCGCCTTCACGAAACAGGAGGGTGGACAGTTCCAAATTGGGGTGATGCGCCCCGATGGAACGGGCGAGAAGATTCTGGCACAATCCTATTTGGATGAAGGCCCTACCTGGGCTCCCAATGGTCGCGTGTTGATGTTTTTCCGTCAGCAACCGACCGATGCCCAGGGGCGGGGCGGATCGTCGCGGCTGGTGTCCGTCGATATCACGGGCCGCAATTTGCGGGAGGTTACGACCCCCACTGATGCATCTGACCCCGCGTGGAGCCCCTTGATTCCCTAGGGTTAGCTGCCTATATTCCGCCTCGTTTCTCCTTGTTGTGCAGGGCACCATTTTTGTGCGTCCTTGGTCATCTTGGAGAAGATGAAGGGCTCTCCTTCGCGTCACTCAACTACAGCCTTCAGAGCTGAGGGGTCACAAAATGCGTATCGCTCTCCTCCCTATCGCCGCCGCTGCCCTGCTGCTGGCCGCTTGCGAATCCGACAAGCCGGCCAATACGGCTGCTGTTACCACCAACAACCCGACCACGACGCCGCCGGCCGCGACCGGCATCCGTCCGGGTTCGATCGAAGACTTCCGCGTCAACGTTGGTGACCGCGTCTTCTTCGCGTACGACAAGTTCGACCTGTCGGCCGATGCGCGTCGCACCCTGGAACGTCAGGCTGCTTGGCTGAAGCAATACGCTTCGGTCCGTCTGGCCGTCGAAGGCCATGCCGACGAACGCGGCACCCGCGAATACAACTTGGCGCTCGGCGAACGCCGCGCCAATGCCGCTAAGGATTACCTGGTCGCCCTCGGCGTTCCGGCCTCGCGTCTGACGACCGTTTCCTATGGTAAGGAACGTCCGTCGGTGCTCGGCTCGAACGAAGCCGCTTGGAGCCAGAACCGCCGCGGCGTTTCGGTCCCGGCCGTTCAGTAATCCAACGCCCCTTGGGGCTGGATGGCAACGCCGCACTGGCAACAGTGCGGCGTTTTGCTTTTTGGGGTCAAACCTCGGGAAGCATGGGCGCGATTCCGTTTTTGCACTGGTGCAGAAGCGCAACATGTGGCTAAAAACACCGCCAGAGGTGGGGCTTGTCCCAATCTCGCCATGTTGTCGCGCGATTCCATAGTGTGTCGCCCTGCAGGGATGCCGGGTGATCTGCCGGCTGGATCCCTCCTTTCTTCTTTCCTTGATGGATGATTTCCCATGATCTTGAAATTTGCTTTGCCGCTCGCGGCGGTTTTGTTGGTTGCCGCCTGCTCGGATCAATCGGGCACGGGTCCGGTTACGTCCGATCCGGGTGCGGGTGGGACGGGCGGTGCCGGTGGGACCGGTGGCATTAGCTCCAACCAATTGGGCGGCGTTTCGGGCAACCGCGACCAGCAGTTGGTGCAGGCGCAGGCCGATTGGCAGCGCAGCTTTGCCGCCAATGGCACGGATCGCATTTTCTTCGGGCTCGACCAATACACGCTGTCGGCGGATGCCCAGAGCACGCTGCGCGCGCAAGCCCAGTTTCTGCAAAAGTACCCGCTGGTAAACTTCGTCGTCGAAGGTCATGCCGACGAGCGCGGCACGCGCGAATATAATCTGGCGCTCGGCGACCGTCGCGGCCAGTCGGTGCGCGAATTCCTGGCGTCTTTGGGCGTGCAGAGCCAGCGTTTGCAGGTCATCTCCTACGGTAAAGAGCGCCCGGCTGCGACCGGTCGGGGCGATGCCGTGTGGGCGAAGAACCGCCGCGCCGTCTCGCTGCCGCGCTAAGCCTTGGCGGGGGGTGAGCAAAGGGGTTGCCCCCCGCGTTGTTAAGCCTGTCTTCGTTTTGCCCGAAAGCGGCGCTAAACTGCCGCATCGGATTGCTGTAAAGGGCTGTTGTCATGGTCGGACCGTCGCGCCTTCTTTCGTCTCTCGCACCGTTTGCCGTTATCGGCGCGCTGGCGCTGACCGTTCCGGCCGCAGCGCAACAGCAACCGGCGGGCGAAATCCCGATTACGGCGCAACTGACCGTGCGAATCTCGGAACTGGAAGCGCAAATCCGCCAGTTGACCGGCCAGATCGAAGATCTCTCGGCCACGGTCGCGCAGATGCGCCAACGGGCCGAGCGCCAGAGCAGCGATGTGGATTTCCGCCTGACGGAACTCGAAAAAGCCCGCGAGACCGCCGGGGTTGCCCCCGCCGACGCGCCTAAGGCCCCTGCTGCTGCCACGCCCGCCCAGGCCCCTGCCGTGGCGCCGGGTGCGCCGCCGCGCGATCTTGGTAGCGTTCCCGTGGCGCAAAACCCCAATGCCCCGGTTCCCTTGACGCCGCCCGGTCAAGCGACCGCCGCTGTTCGCCCGCCTGCTGGAGCGGTTGCACCGCAACCTGCCGCCCCCGCCGCGAAACCGAGCAACGCGAAAGAAGCCTATGAACAGGCGTTCGCGCTGGTGCAAAAGCAGGATTATCCGGCGGCTGAAACGGCCTTCCGCTCGTTCATCGGCACCTATGGCACCGACGATTTGGCCGGGAACGCGCAATATTGGTTGGGCGAGACCTATTACGTGCGCGGCAATTATCAGGAAGCGGCGGCCCAGTTCTTCCAAGGGTATCAGAAATATCCGAAGAACACGAAAGCCCCCGACAATCTGCTGAAACTTGGCCTCTCTCTGGCCCATATCAATAAAACCAAAGAAGCCTGCGCCTCGTTCAATCGCTTCAATACCGAATATCCGCAAGCCTCGGCCTTTTTGAAGCGCCGGGTTCAGGAAGAGCGCGCGCGCAACAACTGCGGGGCGTAACTTTCTTTGATGCGCGGGCCGCAACTTTCGCTGGAGGCGGCGTTTGCGGCGGCGATGACGGGCTTCGGCCCGTTCGAGCGCGCGCCTCGGCTTGCCGTTGCCGTTTCGGGTGGGCCGGATAGTCTGGCGCTGATGCTGTTGGCCGATGGATGGGCGCGGGCGTGGAGCGGCCGCGTGCTCGCCCTGACCGTCGATCATGGCCTTCGCCCCGAGGCCGCCGCCGAAGCCCAGCAGGTTGCCGCTTGGGCGCGGGCCCGCGGGATCGATCACCAAATTCTGATCGCCGCGCAACCGCCGGACGCCACGGGTAGCGGCGGGCTGCAAGCGGCGGCGCGGGCGCTGCGGTATCGGCTGCTGACGGACGCCTGCACGGCGGCAGGCATTTTGCACCTGCTCACGGGCCATCATCAGGAAGATCAGGCGGAAACGCTGCTGCTGCGCTTGCAGCGCGGCTCCGGCCTGTCTGGGCTTGCGGGGATCGCCGCCTGCCAGAGTCTCAGCGATCTGCGGCTATTGCGCCCCCTGCTGGCCGTGCCCAAACAGGCGCTGGAAGATTTTTGTGCGGGGCAGGGGCTCGCGCCGATCCGGGACCCCAGCAACCTCTCCCCAGCCTTCGCGCGCGTGCGCTGGCGGGCGCTTATGGCAGGGGCGGAAGCGCCTTTTCTGGCCGCGCGTTTGGCCGAAACCGCCGCCCGGCTGAACAGCGCGCGCGCCGTCCTGGAGGGGCTCGCCGACGCCTGGTTACTGCGCTGGGTAACGCCGCTGCCCTGGGGCCTCGCACGCCTGCCGATAGCAGCGCTCGCGGATGGGGCGGAGGAGGTGCGTTGGCGGGCTTTGGCGCGGCTCTGTGCGTGGGCGGGGGGCACCGCCTATCCGCCGCGCTTTGAGGGGCTCCAGGGCCTTCTTGCGCGCCTTCAGGCCGACGACCGCCCCCGCGACGCGATCACCCTGGGCGGCACGCTCTGGGTGCGCAGCGGGCGGGCGCTGTGGATTGGGCGGGAGCATGCGGCGCTTTCGCCACCCTTAGCCCTTCCGGGCGGTGCGAAGTCGGCCCGCTGGGACGGGCGCTTTTCGGCAACCGCGCCGGAGGAGGGTTGGTTTTTGGCCGGATTAGGCGCGGCGGAAACGGCCCGGTTGCGGCGCTCTCCCGCCCTAAAACGCCCGCAAACCTGGGGGGCGGCGATGCTGGCGCAGACGCCTGCGGCCCTGCTGGCGGGAATCCCGGCGTTTCAACGTCTTGACTGTCCTGCCTTCGTGCCCCACTTGTCAAAAATGCCAGGGCTCTCCCCCCGGCTTTTCGCGACGCCGCTGCGTCCCCTTGTCGCCGGGGGGGAGCGCGGGAGTTGACGGCAAGCCGGATCGGGGGCATGTCACTGGGAATGATCGATGCCATCGGGTGCGCAGGCTAGCGCCCGGTTCGGTGCGGAAAGGGTGGAGCCTCGTGAATAATATCGGGAAAAATTTGGCGCTCTGGGCGATTATCGCCGTCCTCTTGGTGGCGCTGTTCAACCTGTTTCAGAGCCCGTCCACGCGCTCCGGGCAATCCCAACTCGCTTTTTCCGATTTTCTCGCGGAAGTCCAACAGGGCCGCGTAACGGAAGTAACGATCCAGGGGCCGAATATCACCGGTCGCCTCAGCGATAACCGCACCTTCACCACCTATTCGCCGCAAGATCCCGGTCTGGTCGACCGTTTGGTGAAGCAGAATGTGCGAATCATTGCGGCCCCGATCGATGACGGCCCCACGGGCATCCTGAGCATTCTGATTTCCTGGTTCCCGATGCTGCTGTTCATCGGCGTGTGGATTTTCTTCATGCGTCAGATGCAGTCCGGCGGCGGCAAAGCCATGGGCTTCGGCAAGTCGCGTGCGCGTCTGCTGACCGAAAAGGTTGGCCGTGTCACCTTCGATGACGTCGCGGGCATTGAAGAAGCCAAGCAGGAACTGAACGAAATCGTTGAATTCCTGCGCGATCCGCAGAAATTCCAGCGTTTGGGCGGGAAGATTCCGAAAGGCGTTCTGCTCGTCGGCCCGCCGGGTACGGGTAAGACGCTGTTGGCGCGCGCGATTGCTGGTGAAGCCAATGTGCCGTTCTTCACGATTTCCGGCTCGGACTTCGTTGAAATGTTCGTCGGCGTTGGCGCAAGCCGCGTCCGCGACATGTTCGAGCAAGGCAAGAAGAACGCCCCTTGCATCATCTTCATCGACGAAATCGATGCGGTCGGTCGTCATCGTGGCGCAGGCCTCGGTGGTGGGAACGATGAGCGTGAACAGACGCTCAATCAGTTGCTGGTCGAAATGGATGGGTTCGAAGCCAACGAAGGCGTGATCCTGATCGCGGCGACCAACCGTCCCGATGTTCTTGATCCCGCGCTGCTGCGTCCCGGTCGTTTTGACCGCCAGGTCGTCGTCGCCAACCCGGACATCAATGGGCGCGAGCAGATCCTGAAGGTTCATATGCGCAAGGTGCCGCTGTCGGCTGACGTTGATCCGCGCGTCATTGCGCGCGGCACGCCGGGCTTCTCCGGGGCCGATCTTGCCAACCTCGTCAACGAAGCCGCCCTTCTTGCCGCCCGCCGCAACCGCCGCGTTGTCGGGATGAAGGAATTCGAAGAAGCCAAGGATAAGGTCATGATGGGGGCGGAACGCCGCTCGATGGTCATGACCGATAAGGAAAAGGAACTCACGGCCTATCACGAAGCCGGTCATGCCATCGTTATGGTCAAGATGCCGGGGCATGATCCGGTCCATAAGGTGACGATTATTCCACGCGGTCGTGCCCTAGGGGTAACGATGTTCTTGCCCGAGCGCGATAAGTACAGCCAGTCGCATTTGGAGTTGGAAGCCCGGTTGGCGGCTCTCTTCGGGGGACGCATGGCCGAAGAGTTGATCTTCGGGAAAGAAAATATCACCACCGGCGCGTCCAGCGACATTCACCGGGCAACCGGAATTGCACGGCGCATGGTCACGGAATGGGGCATGAGCGACAGGCTCGGGCGCTTGCGCTACAGCGAAAACGAAGAAGAAGTGTTCCTCGGCCATTCGGTGACGCAGCGTAAAAATATTTCCGACGCAACGGCAAAGATTATCGATGAAGAGATTCGTCAGATCATCGATACGGCGGAAAATAAGTCGCGCGAGATTCTCCTCGAGGAAATGGAAGCCCTGCATCGGGTGGCAAAGGCTCTGCTGGAATATGAAACCATCTCGGGCGACGAAGTTCGGGCGCTGATGAAGGGCGAGTCTATCGCCCGCGATACGCCCGACGATGCGCCGACGCCCACCTCCTCCGGCCCCAGCGGCAATGCCGTACCGGGCGGCGGGCGACGGGCGACGGTGCCGCCCAGCGGCGATCTGAACCCTAGCCCGCAACCAGGAGGCGGCGTTTAGTTTTGGCCGAATTTCTGTTCGAGCCTATTCTGTGTGATCCCACCCCCGCGCGGCCCCGCCTGCGCGGGGGTTGGCGTTCGATGGCGGATATCATTCCCTATCCGTCGAACTACACGCCGCCAGCGGCCTCCTCAATGGCGCGGCGGGTCAATGTTTTCGCTCAGCGCGTCGCCTTTCTGCCCGGTACGATGGGCCAGCAGCGCACGGCGATCATGGGCATTGTCAATGTAACGCCCGATAGTTTTTCCGATGGCGGTCGGCATGAAACGACTGAAGGGGCGATTGCTTGGGGGCTTCGCTTAGCCGAAGCGGGCGCGGATCTGCTCGATATCGGCGGCGAATCGACCCGGCCCGGCGCCGCTCCGGTCGATCCGCAGGATGAAATTCGCCGCGTCGTTCCGGTTATTCGCGAGCTTGCCAATCGCGGCCTGCTGCTGTCAATCGATACGCGCCATGCAAATGTGATGGCGGCGGCGCTGGAAGCGGGCGCGCATATCATCAACGACATAACCGCGCTTGAGGGCGATCCTGCCGCCGTTCGGGTTGCGGTGCAAAGCGGCGCGCCGGTCATCGTCATGCATATGCGCGGCGCCGATCCGCGCACGATGCAGGATGATCCGAGCTATGGCGACGTGGTGGCGGAAGTCTATCGCTACCTCGGCAATCGCATTGCCGCCCTGGAAGCGGCAGGGATTTCCAAAGCCCGGCTCTGCGTCGATCCTGGAATTGGCTTCGGTAAGACGCCCGCCCATAATCTGGCGTTGCTGCGGCACCTTCAGTTGCTGCATGGCCTCGGGTGTACGGTGTTGCTGGGCGCATCGCGCAAGCGGTTTATTTCGGCCGTTTCGGCGGATGAGGCACCCCAGGACCGGCTCGGCGGGTCACTCGCAGCGGCGATCACGGCGTTTTCGGCGGGGGTACAGATTGTTCGCGTCCATGATGTTGCCGAAACCGCTCAGGCCCGCGCGGTATGGTTTGCGACCCATGCATAAGACGAGTCCATCTTTTTCCGTATAGGGGGGTGTGATTCTCTTCCCTGGGCGGCGGCACCGTGATTTGGTATAGAGCTTGGTTAATTTTGGTACTCGGGGTTTTATGACGCGCAGTCTTTTTGGAACGGACGGGATTCGGGGTCGGGCTAATGCCCATCCCATGACAGCGGCCATGGCCCTCCAGGTCGCGCAAGCGGCCGGGGCCTATTTCCAATCGGGCCAAGCGCGGCGACACGCGGCAGTGATCGGGAAAGATACGCGCCTGTCGGGCTATATGATCGAAGCGGCGCTGACGGCGGGGCTGCTCTCGCGCGGAATGGATGTGCTGCTGGTCGGCCCACTGCCGACCCCGGCGATTGCCATGCTGACGCGCTCGATGCGGGCGGATGTCGGCATTATGGTGTCGGCCTCCCACAATCCTTATGAAGATAATGGGATTAAGCTGTTCGGCCCCGATGGGTATAAACTCTCCGACGATGCCGAAGCTGAAATTACCCGGCTGATCGACGAACCGGATACCTTGCCGCCTTTGGTCGATTCGAGCCGGATCGGCCGCGCCAAACGCCTGGAAGACGCGGGCGGGCGCTATATTGAGTTCGCCAAATCGAGCTTTCCGCGCGGGCTTATTCTCGATGGGCTGAAGATCGCCATCGATTGCGCCAATGGGGCGGCTTACCGCGTTGCGCCAACGGTGCTGCGGGAGTTGGGGGCGGAAGTGATTCCGCTCGCGGTCTCCCCCGATGGCACGAACATCAACCGGGAGTGCGGGGCAACCGCCGTTGCGCATCTGGCGACCCAGACGGTTGCCCATGGTGCCCATATCGGCCTTGCTTTAGACGGCGACGCGGATCGGCTGATCGTGATCGACGAGACCGGCCAAGTGATCGACGGTGATCAGATCATGGCGCTGATCGCGACATCTTGGGCGCGCGCAGGGCTCCTGCGCGGCGGCGGGATCGTGGCGACGATCATGTCGAATATGGGGTTGGAGCGGCACCTGGAAGCGCAGGGCCTCGGCCTGACGCGGACCAAAGTCGGCGACCGTTACGTGCTGGAAGCCATGCGCGCGGAAGGCTTCAATGTGGGCGGCGAGCAATCGGGGCATCTGATTTTGGCCGATTATGCCACCACGGGCGACGGGTTGATCGCCGCGCTTCAGGTTTTGGCCTGTCTGGTCGAATCGGGCAAGCGCGCCAGCGAATTGACGCGGGTGTTCAAGCCCTTTCCCCAAATCTTAAAGAATATCCGGTACGCTCCGGGTGTCGATCCGTTGGCGCTCGACCCGGTCTTGACCGCGATTGCGGCGGCCGAGCACCGGCTGAAAGGGTCGGGGCGGTTGGTTATTCGCAAGTCGGGAACCGAACCTTTGATCCGGGTGATGGCGGAAGGGGAGGATTCGGCGCTGGTCGCCGAGACGGTGGATGCATTGATTGCGGTCGTGGCCTCTACGCTGGTTAAAGCCTAGAGTGATATGGAATAACGGGCGGGTTCAGGGATAAGGGAGGCACGGCATGCAGATCAAGGGACGGGTTCTGGTAGTCGCCGGCTCCGACAGCAGTGGCTGTACGGGTATTCAGGCCGATATAAAAACCATCCTCGCGCTGGGGGGGTATGCCATGTCGGCGGTTACGGCGGTTACGGCGCGCGACACGCTGGGGATCGTCGATATCCATCCGATTCCCCCCGCCTTCGTGCAACGCCAGATGCGCCTTGCCCTTCAAGATATCGGCGCCGACGTTATTCACCTGGGCATGCTGCATAATGCCGATCTCATCAATGCCGTCGCCGATGTGATCGAAGAGCTTGCCCCCGATGCGCCCGTGGTGCTCGATCCCGTCGCCGTGACCAAAACCGGGCGCTCCTTGCTGGATAAGGAAGGCATGCGCCATTTGAAAATCCGCCTGCTCCCGCGCACGACGATCATCACGCCGAACTTGCGCGAAGGCGAACTTTTGGCGGGCATGGATATTCATACCGACGAAGAGCGCCATCACGCCGCGCAAATGATGCTCACCTTAGGCGCGAAAGCCGTACTGCTGAAAGGTGGCCACGACGATCAAGACCCGGTGGTCGATCTGCTGGCAACCGAAGAGGGCGGCGTTACAGAATATTCCGCGCCGCGCGTAGAAACGCGGCATATGGCGGGGATTGGCTCCACTTTGTCGGCGGCGATTGCCTGCGGTATGGCGCAGGGACTGGAAGTACATCGGGCGGTGGAACGCGGGCGGGCGTATCTGCAAGCCTGTATCAAGGACGCGCCGGGCTTCGGGCATGGGACAGGGCCGATCAATCACGGCGTAAGCATAGCCCCGTTTATGCTGTAGGAAAAACGGGATCGCTGCAAAAGCTTGCGCCTTGACATTCGCCAAGCGGCATAATAAGAGCTTTAATACTGTTCGTGGTGATTTGAGCCGACCGGCTTGCGGCCACGTTAAATAATCCGCTAAAAGGTCGTGCGCTCGGGCTATCCCCCGCGAACACCTGCCGGTCGACCGTATTTTGGGATCGAATGACAGCAGGAGTGGGCGTAATGAGCGAGTTCTCCAACTCTCCAGATCAGTTAGACACTCTCCTCGTGCGGGGCGGTTTGACGCGCTCCAACTTTGGCGAAACCTCCGAGGCGATCTTCATGACCTCGGGGTTCGTCTATGAAAGTGCCGCCCAGGCCGAGGCGCGTTTTACCGGCGACGATCCGGGGTATGTCTATTCCCGCTACCGCAATCCCACCCTGGAAGGCTTTGAGCAGCGGATGCGCTTGCTCGAAGGGGCGGAAGCCTGTCACGGCACCGCCAGCGGCATGGCGGCGGTGTTTGCGGCGCTGGCCGCCAGCGTTAACGCAGGCGATCACATTATTGCAGGGCGCGCCTTGTTCGGTTCCTGCCATGTCATTCTTACGCAGCTTTTGCCGAAATGGGGCGTGACGGCGACCCTGGTGGATGGGGCCGATCTGAAGGCCTGGGAAGCAGCCATTCAGCCGAACACCAAGGTTTTCTTCATGGAAACCCCGGCGAATCCCACCCTATCGCTGATCGATGTTAAAGCCGTCGCCGACCTTGCCCACAGCGTCGGCGCGACGCTGGTGATCGATAATGTTTTCGCAACGCCGCTGCTGCAAAAGCCGCTGGAATTAGGGGCCGATATCGTCACCTACTCCGCGACCAAGCATATCGACGGGCAAGGCCGCTGTTTGGGCGGCGCGGTGCTGGGCTCGGCGGCCTTCTGTACCGATAAACTTCAACCGTTCCTGCGCCACACCGGCCCGGCGCTAAGCCCGTTCAATGCGTGGCTGCTGGTCAAAGGGCTCGAAACCCTGTCTTTACGCGTCGAACGTTCCTGCGACAGCGCGGCGGCGCTGGCCGATCAACTCTACGGCGATAAAGCCGTCGCCCAGGTCCTCTACCCGCACCACAAAAGCCACCCGCAATATGAGCTTGGTAAGCGCCAGATGACGCGCGGGGGAACCTTGCTCGCCATCGAACTCAAAGGCGGGCGTAAAGCCGCTTGGGCGTTCATGGATGCGCTCCAGACGGTGGATATTTCCAACAACCTCGGCGATTCGCGCTCGCTCATCACCCACCCGATGACGACGACGCACCGCGCCATGCCGGAAGAAGACCGCACGGCGATGGGCATCACCGAAGGGCTGGTGCGCCTCTCCGTTGGGCTCGAAAGCCTGAAGGATCTTCAGGACGATATCGCGCGCGGCCTTGCTGCCGCCGCCGTCCACGCCTAAGGAGCGTTTGAAATGAGCGAATATGCCGGGGATGTCTCCCCAACCGAAACCTGGGCGGCGCTTAAGACCGATCCCGCCGCCGTGTTGATCGACGTGCGTACCCCCGCCGAATGGGCCTATGTTGGCCTGCCAGATGTGGCGAGCCTGGGTAAGCTTGTCCTCACCGTCGCTTGGCAAACCTGGCCGGAGGGGCAGCAGAACCCTGCCTTCCTCGCCGAAGCGCAGGAACAGGGGCTGAAGCCGGGCCAGCCGGTTTATCTCCTGTGCCGCTCCGGCGTGCGCAGTCTGGCGGCGGCGAAAGCCCTCACTCAGGCGGGCTATGGCCCCTGCTACAATATCGCCGGCGGCTTTGAAGGCCCGCTCGACCCAACCCGCCATCGGGGTACTTTGGCGGGTTGGAAGCTGGAAGGGCTGCCCTGGCGGCAGGGGTAAGGAAGTTAGGGGGCTGGGGGAGCTTTCGGCGGAGGGCCATCTGCGCGATTTAGCCGATCTAGGGCCGCGCGAAACTGCCGAAAACTCTCTTCCCCTAAAGTGGCCCGATACTCGGCCTCAATCTCTACCTTGATCCGGTTCGCCACTCCAAGCAGCGCGATGCCCTGGTCGGTGTAGTGGATAAGCTTGCCGCGGGCGTCCGCCGGATCGGGCGCGCGGATGACGATCGCCTCAACAACCAATTCATCGACGAGTTGCTGAACGGCCTGCTTGGAAATGCCCATGCGGGCCGTCAGTACCGACTGGCGCGTTCCCTCAAGGTCGAGATGGGCGAGAACCGCCGCGCGCGCTTCGAAAAACCACGGATAGCCGGCGGCGACCATTGCTCGGTCAAACCGCTGTTTCCACGCTTGCGCGGCTTGCCATAGGGCCCACCCAATATGATCGGGTAAAAGCGTCTCAATATCGTCAATTTTCTTGACCAAATACGTTAAGCCTTATAGTCAACTTTCTTGACGAAACCCCGTTGGGGAATCGGACTGACGAAAAGGAATAAGCTGAATGCGCCTAATTTTAAAGAAAGACGCGCCGGAATTTGCCATTCCCGGCGTTACCTTTATCGGCTTGGCCGCGCCATCGCGCGGGGCGACCGAAACGGCGGTCTGGCGGGCGATCATCGCCCCCGAAACGCCCGGCCAACCCCACGCGCTGACGCGGGAAGAGATTTTTGTCGCGCTCGCGGGGGCTGCGGAAGTAACGGTCGATGGTGAAACACAGGCTTTCCGCGCGGGCGATTGCCTTATCGTTAAAGCCGGGCAGCAGGTTTGCCTTGCCAATCCCCATCGGGAAGCCTTCGAACTCATCGCGGTTTTACCGATTGGCGGACAGGCGGTTCTGGGGAACGGGGAAGCCTTCACCCCGCCGTGGGCGGCTTAAACGCCGAGCCACCGTTCCGTCAAAACCTTATCCGCCAAAAGCGCCCCCGTCGCCCCCGCCGCCTGAACTCTCCCACCGCCGAGTAGCAGCGCGCGCGGGGCGCAGGCACGGGCGACGGGGAGCATTTGTTCCGACAGCAGTAGGGTCAGCCCGGCGGCGCTCATGAGCTTGATGGCGTCGATCATGTCCTGAACGATCATCGGCGCGAGGCCTTCGGTGGGCTCGTCCAGAAGCAGCAGGCGCGGCTGCCCCAGCAGGCAACGGGCGATACTAAGCATCTGGGCTTCGCCGCCGGAAATCGCGCCGCCGCGTTGGTGGGAAAGCGGGGCGAGGGCGGGGAAAAGTTCCAGAATCCGCTTACAATCCCAGGGCGGCAGCGGCGACTCGGGATCGGGCGGGCGCAGGCCGGTGGCGAGGTTTTCGGCGACGGTGAGATCGGCGAAAATCCGCCGCTCTTCGGGCACATAACCGATCCCGGCGCGGGCGCGGCGAAACGGCGGCCAGCGCGAAATATCTTTGCCGCGCCAGAAAATCTGCCCGCTCTCCAGCGGGATCAGCCCGATGAGCGCTTTCATCAGGGTCGATTTTCCCGCGCCATTGCGACCCAGCAGCGCCAAAGCCTCGCCTTCGGCCAGGGAAAAACTCACGCCGTCGAGCACGGGCAGGCCGCCATAGCCGAGGCGGAGAGTGTCAACGGTAAGCATCGGCATTTCCCAGATAGGCGGCCTGAACCTCCGGGTTGGCGCGGATCGCCTCGGGCGTGCCTTGGGCGATGAGGCGGCCCTGGTGGAGCACGGCGATGCGGTCGGCATGGGCGAAAACCGCGTCCATATCGTGCTCGGTAAACAGCACCGAAACGCCCGTGGCGGCGAGGCGGGAGATCAGCCGGTAGAGGGCCGCGCGCTCGCCGCTGGCCATTCCGGCGGTCGGCTCGTCGAGCAAGAGGAGGCGCGGGGCCACGGCGAGCGCAAGGGCGAGGTCGAGCCGTTTGCGGTCGCCGTGGTCGAGCACCTGGGTTGGATCGTTGGCGCGGTGGGCGAGATCGACCTGGACCAGAATCGCCTCGGCCTCGGCCCCGCGTTTGGCGGCATGGGCGGCGACCGTCACGGCCTCGCGCACCAGCATCGACTCGAACAGGGCGGGCACCTGAAAACTGCGCCCGACGCCAATTTGCGCGAGCTTCAACGGAGATGGGTCGGGCAGGAGCGCGTCGAAATAGTGAAGCTCACCGCCCGCGACCGGCACTTGCCCGCAGAGCCGCGCGAAGAGGGTTGATTTCCCCGCGCCATTGGGGCCGATCACCGCTAGCCGTTCGCGCGGGGCGAGGCGCAGGGTGAGCGGGTGCAGGATGGGCCGGTCGCCATAGGAGGCGCTGATCCGGTCGGCCTCTAGCGCCCAAACCATCGTGGCCTCCCGGATTTTAGCGCCAACCGACCGAAAATCAGCCCGAGCAGGGCGACGCCGAAGATTGCCCGCCAATAGGGCGTGCTGCGGATCAACTCGCTGTGCAGCGTATGGAAGACCGCCGCGCCGCCGAACGCGCCGAAGAGGGAGAATTGACCGCCCAAGACCAGCATCACCAGCCCGTCGACCGACTGGCTGAGGCTGGCCAGTTGGGGAAATGCGCTTCCGCGCGTCAGCACGGTCAAGCCCCCCGCCAGCCCGGCGATGGCTCCCGACAAGGCAAACGCGCGCAGTTTGATGGTGGTCATTGACAGGCCCGAGGCGGCGGCTCGGCCCGGATGGTCGCGGAAGGCGCGCAAGAAGGCCCCCGTCGGCGCGAAACTGAGGCGGCGCAGCAGGATGCCCATCGCAACCGTTAACGCTAACGCCAGTAGAAAGAATACGCCCCGGTCGGCAAAAAAACCGCGCGGGCTGAGCCCCAGCAAACCGTCGTCACCGCCGGTCCAATCCTTTGCTTGAATGGCGAGCGACCAAAGCCCTTGCGCCACAGCAAGGCTGACCATCGCCAGCGACACGCCCGACAGGCGCACGGCCAACGCGCCGACGCCGAGGCCGCCAAGCCCGCCGATCAGCGTTGCCGCCCCTAAGCCCAGTGCCAGCGCCCCACCTTCCGGCAGATCCAGCCGGGCAAGCGGCAGCGTTAGCGCCAGCCCATAGGCCCCGAGCCCGAAGAACGCCGCCTGCCCGAAGGTCACAAGGCCGCCGACGCCGATCAGCCAGTGCAGCGACAGGGCAAACAGCCCGAGGCAGAGGATTTCCGTCAGCAACAACAGCCCATAGGCGCGGGGGGAGCCGGGGAGCAACCCGAGCCAGAGCGGGGCGGTTGCCAGCGCCAGCAGCCCGAGCGCGAGCGCCTGCTTCTGCCAAAGCGTCCAGAGTTTCAGCGGCGGCGCGCGCTCGGCCAAGGGGGGCGGACCCGGTGGGGGTGGGGGCTTGCCGCCGAGCCCCTGCGGGCGCAGCCACAGCGTGAGCGCCATAATCAGGAACGGGAGCACAAGGCTCGATTTCGGCCAGATCACCAGGGCCGCCGATTGCACCAGCCCAATGAGGAAGGCCGCGCGAAAGGCCCCGCCGACGCTGCCCAAGCCGCCGACCACGACGACGACGAAAGCATCGACGACCAAGGTCAGATCGAGCCCCAAATGGGCGGCATCGCGGGGCAGCAGCAGCGCACCGCCGAGCCCCGCGAGCCCCGCCCCGAGGGCAAAAACGGCAGTGCGTAAGTGATCTTCGCGCACGCCCAAGGCCCCCAACATCGGAGCGTCGAGGGTCGCGGCGCGGATGAGAATGCCGAAGCGGGTGCGCGTCATCAACCGATGGAGGCCGAAAGCGACCAGCGCAGCGATAGCAATCAGGAAAAGATTATAGACCGGGTAGCGCCGCTCCAGCAGCGTGATCGAGCCCGATAGGCTGGGCCAACGCGGCCCCAACAGGTCTTCCGGTCCCCAAATCGCAAGAGCCGCGTCTTGGATAATCAGCACCAGCGCGAAGGTGGCGAGCAATTGGAAGAGTTCCGGCGCGCGGTTCAGCGGGCGGATAACGCTGCGCTCGATCCCGGCCCCCAGAAGCGCCACAGTCAGCACCGCGCCCAAAATAGCCAACGGGTAGGGAACATAGGCCAGCAGGCTATAGGTGAGAAACGCCCCCAGCATCGCAAGGCTGCCGTGGGCGAAGTTCACCACCCGGCAGACCCCGAAAATCAGCGTTAACCCGGCGGCGATCAGAAACAAAACCCCGCCGCTGACCAGCCCGTTCAGCAGAACAAACAGCAGGGTTTGCAGCGTTTCCGTCATGCTATCCTATTTGCGCGCGTCGGCAGGGCGGCGGTTGCGGCCTTCGTCTTCGCTGGGGAGAACGTCGGCACCGTCGATATAGCGCCAGTCTACCATAAGACCGCGCCCGTCCTTCTGGCTGGTTTTCCCAACGAAGGCCCCGAGGGTCGATTGATGGTCGCCCGCGCGGAACTTGGCCGGGCCGAAGGGGCTGTTAAACTCCAACCCGCGGTAGGCGGCGATCAGTTTTTCCGTCTCGGTCGATCCGGCTTTCTTCAGCGCGGCGGCGATGGTGTGGATCGTAGTGTAACCGACGACTGAGCCCAGGCGCGGGCTGTCCTTGAACTTCGCTTCATAGGCCGTTCGGAAGGATCGATGCGCTTCCGTATCGATCTGCGACCAGGGATAGCCGGTCACGATCCAGCCTTCCGGGGTTTCCTCCTTCAGTGGATCGAGATATTCCGGCTCGCCGGTGAGGGCACTGACCACGGCGCGGCCCTTGAACAGGTCGCGGCTATTGCCTTCCTTCACGAAGCGCGCCAGATCCGGCCCAAAGGTGGCATTGAAGATGGCTTGGGGCTTAGCCGTCTCGACACCTTCCACCGTAGCCCCGGCATCGAGTTTGCCTTGTGCGGGCCATTGCTCGCCGACCCAAGTGACGTCTGGGCGCTTGGCGGATAGGGCCTGTTTGAAAGCCGCAACGAAAGCCGTGCCATATTCATAGTTGGGGGCAACCGTGGCCCAGCGCGTCGCCGGAAGCTTGGCGGCTTCGGCGGCGAGCATTTCGGCCTGCATCGCGGTGGAAGCGCGCAGGCGGAAGACGTAGCGCGAGCCCTTGTCCCACACGAGGGCGTCCGACAGCGGCTCCGAGGCCACGAACAGAATCTTCTGCCGGTTGGCGTAATCGGCTACAGCAAGCCCGGTGCCAGAGGAGAAGGTTCCCGCCAAAAGATCGACCTTTTCCGCCGTCACCAGCTCTTCGGCGTGGCGGGCTGCGTCGCCGGGTTTAAAACCATCGTCGCGGAACACCACTTCCAAAGGCCGCCCCAGCACACCGCCCGCGCGGTTGATTTCCTCCAGCGCAAGCTCGATGCCCTTCTTATAGGGAAGGGTGAAGGCGGCGAGCGCCGTATAGCTGTTGATTTCGCCGATGCGAATGGGATCAGCGGCAAAAGCCGGGGGCGCACCAAGGGCGACGACAAGGGAAACGGCAAGGCGGGTGCGGCGCATCCGGGGGGCTCCTCAAAGACAGGCAGGTAGGCCGTAACGAGAGGGGCACCCTGGGTTTTTCTGACGCTAGGGGCAAGCTATGCCGCCGGGCCCCGGCCACGCGCAAACTGCAAGGGCATACGAATACAGCGTTCGTGGGCGAATGATTAAAGGGTCTCGACAGTTCCGCCGGGTAGAGCCGTGCGCAGCCGGGCCGGAAGCTCCGGCGCAATTTCGGTCTCAGTACAAAAGGCCAAAAGCTGCGCCTCGTCGCCCAGGAGAAAATCGAGCACGCCCCCCAGGAAAGCCGGATCGGCGGCGCGGGCGCGCACTTCATCCGGCCAAAGGCCCGTGGTCGCCATCAGGCCGGAGAGGCGGTCGGGTTCGGCAGCAATCCAGGCGAGGGCCTGCAACGCCAGCGTTTCGGCACTGGTGCGGTCGGCGGTCGAGACGGATGCGCGGTCAGCTTTCGGGAACTGCATGGCCGTTACAATAACGCCGACCCTCCAAAAATGCGAGGGCTCCCCGCAGGTGCGGAAAGCCGATTGCAGGTTTGCCCCGGCTCTGAAATGGTCTCTGTCATCTGGTTTGTTTTAAAGGATTTGATCGTGGCCGATTCTTCCGCGCTTCCCCCCGCCTCGACCCCTGCGCCGATCCGTTTGGCCGATTACCGCCCGCCGCTCTATCGCCTGCCGAGTGTGGCGCTGACCCTGTGGCTGGACCGGCAGCAGACGCGGGTCGAAGCGCGGATTCGTCTGGAGCGCGATGGGGAGGTGTATCGGCCCGGTGAAGCTCTGCTGCTGCACGGGCGCAATCTGACTTTGGAAAGCCTCGCGCTTAATGGGGTGGCGCTGGTGGAAGGCCAGGATTACCGCCTGACCGATGAGGGGCTTTTGCTGCTCGCCCCGCCCGAAAGCGGCGAGTTGGTAAGTGTGGTAACGCTCAATCCCAGCGCGAATTTAGAGTTGGAAGGCCTCTATGCCTCCGGCGATATGCTCTGCACTCAATGCGAGGCGGAAGGCTTCCGCAAGATCACCTATTGGCTGGATCGGCCCGATCTTTTGTCGGTCTATACCGTGCGCCTGATTGCCGATACGGCGACGTACCCGGTTCTACTGTCGAACGGAAATTGTATCGAAAGCGGAACGATGGAGGGCGGGAAGCATTTTGCCGTCTGGCACGATCCCTTCCCGAAACCCGCCTATCTGTTCGCCGTGGTCGCCGGGAATCTGGTGAAAAGCGCTGATAGTTTCACCACGCGCAGCGGGCGCGCTGTCGCGCTCGAAATCTGGACGCGCGCGGCGGATGCCGCCAAGACCGGCCACGCGATGGCATCACTCAAGCACGCGATGGCCTGGGACGAGGAAGTTTTCGGTCTCGAATATGACCTCGATATTTATATGATCGTCGCGGTTGGCGACTTTAATATGGGGGCGATGGAAAATAAGGGGCTGAACGTTTTCAATACAAAATACGTGCTTGCCGACGCCCAAACCGCGACGGATTTGGATTATCAGGGCATCGAAGCCGTTATCGCCCATGAATATTTCCACAATTGGACCGGCAACCGCGTCACCTGCCGCGATTGGTTCCAACTTTCCTTGAAAGAAGGGCTAACGGTCTTCCGCGATCAGCAGTTCTCAGCCGATATGAACTCGGCGGCGGTGCAGCGGATTGCCAACGTGCGGGGTTTGCGCGCCAGCCAGTTCCCCGAGGATGTGGGGCCGACGGCGCATCCGGTGCGGCCCGATTCCTATCTTGAAATCAACAACTTCTACACGGCGACCGTCTACAATAAGGGTTCAGAAGTGGTGCGGATGTACCATACGTTCTTGGGAGCCGAGGGCTTCCGGCGCGGAATGGACCTCTACTTCGAACGCCACGATGGCCAGGCCGTGACCTGCGACGATTTCCGCGCGGCGATGGCGGACGCGAACGGCGTCGATCTACACCAGTTCGAGCGTTGGTATTCCCAGGCGGGCACGCCGGTTTTGCGGGTTTCGGATAGTTACGATTCTGAAACGAAAATTTATACCTTGACCCTAACCCAAGCCTGCGCGTCGACCCCCGGCCAGCCGGTTAAGGCGCCGTTTCTAATGCCGGTGGCGATGGGGCTGCTGACCGCTTCGGGTACGGAACTGCCGACGCGGCTGGTGGGGGAAGTTGCGGCGCATATCGGCACGCGCGTGCTCAAACTCACCGAAGTTCGGCAAAGCTTCCTGTTCGTCGATGTGCCAGACCATCCGATTCCGTCGCTCTTACGCGGTTTCTCCGCCCCGGTGAAGCTGGAGCGCGATTGGACCGATGCCGAGCTTGCAACGCTGGCGGCCCATGATACGGATGCTTTCGCGCGTTGGGAGGCGGGGCAAACGGTGCTGGTGCGCCATCTGCTCGCCGAAGCCGATCCGGCGAAAGTCGCGCCGAGTGCGGAGGTGCCGGAAACGGTCGCCGCCCTAATTGCGGCAACCTTGGCCCCCTTCACCGGCGATACGCTGGCGGCGGATGCCGACCCGGCTTTTGCCGCGCTCTGCCTTGCGCTGCCCGGCGAAGCCTATCTGGCCGAGTTGGTGAGCATCGTTCACCCCGACCGGCTGCACGCCGCGCGCAATGCCCTGCGGGTCGCCATCGGCCAGCGTTTCGCCACCGAGTTGCGGCTGATTGCCGAGCGCCTCGCCGATAGCGGCCCTTATCAACCAACCGCCGAGGCCGCCGGGCGGCGGGCGCTGCGGAACGTCGCGCTCGATCTTTTGTGCGCGAGCGGTGATCCGGCGGCGTTGGCACAGGCCGCACTCCAAGCGCGCGCGGCGGGGAATATGACCGACCGATTGGCGGCGCTCACCGCGATTGTCGATACCGATTTGCCCGCGCGCGCCGATATTCTCGACGCTTTCCGCGCTGATTTTGCCGATGACGCGCTGGTGCTGGATAAATGGTTCACCGTCCAAGCCCTCTCCCGCCGATCGGATACATTGGCGCAGGTGCAAGCGCTGCTCACCCACCCGGATTACGATGGGAAGAACCCGAATAAGGTGCGGGCGCTGGTCGGTGCGTTCACGGCGGGCAACCGCGCGCAGTTCCACGCTTTGGACGGGGCGGGCTATGGTTTCTTAGCCGAGCAAGTGATTGCCATCGATAAATTCAACGGCAAGCTCGCCGCCCGGATGGTGGCCCCACTGGGGCCGTGGAAGAAATTCGATCCGGCCCGACAAGCGTTGATGCGCGGTGCATTGGATCGGATTCGCAAAGTGCCGGGTCTTTCGAAAGACGTAACGGAAATCGTGGAGAAGGCACTCGTGGCGTGAGCCTGCGTCTCCCCGAAACGCTCAAAAACTCTGGCCTCGCCGCGCTGGCGGGGCTCGGTCTGCTCTTTCCCCAGGCGCTACCGATTGTGCTGGGGCTTCTGCTGCTGGTGATGGCGGTGGAGGCTTGGGGAGATGGCGGGTGGCGCGGGGTGCGGATGCTGGGAGCGGCACGGCGGTTGCGCTGGGCCGGGGTTGCCTTTCTCTTCCCGCTGCTCGCGCTGGCACTGAGCCCTTGGGCCGAATGGCCGGGGCCTGCCGTGGCGCGCGCCGGGCGCTTGATTGTAGAATTGAGCGCCGGTTTGGGCCTTGCCGCCTTTCTGCTGGGGTTCGATGGGGCGATGGCCGAGCGTCGCGGGCGGGCGGTGTGTTTGGGGCTCGCGGTTGGGGCGGCAGGCGCGGTTCTTGATCTTTTAAGCCATGGCGGCATGACCGGCTGGCTGCGGGGCCAACCCGTCGATACCCTAACCTATGGCCGCAGCGCCGTGCTGGCGGCGCTGGTTGCCGTCCCAATGCTGCTGGCCGCCCGCTTCCCCCTCTGGCAGCGCCTTGCCCTGGTCCTGCCTGCCGTAGTTCTGGCGCTGATGTCGGCCAATCTTGCCGCAAAACTCATTCTTCCGGCGGCACTCGCGGCGGCGGTGATCGGCATCTGGCGCTTGGGGCCGCTGCTTTTGGCCGGGTTGGTCTCGCTCGCGCTGCTCCTCCCGGCGCTGCTTCCCGTCGGGCTTACCCCGGCGGAAGACTGCGCGCTCTGGGCTGGGAAACCCTCGGCTGCGCACCGGCTTTTGATCTGGACCTATGCCGACGGCTTGATCGAGCAACGCCCCTGGACCGGCTGGGGGCTCGATGCGGCCCGGCGGTTAGGTGCTGTAGCCCCCGAAGCGCCGGTGCCCGCATGCGCCCAATCGGCCTTGGGACGCGACACAGTGCCGCTCCTGCCGCTTCATCCGCATAACGGGGCGCTTCAGCTTTGGTTGGAGCTTGGGGTTGGCGGCGCGCTGCTGCTGCCGCTGCTGCTAATGGCATTGGTCAGGCCGCTTGCAACGCTCGCAAAAGCTGATCGCATGACGGGAAGTGCGGCTGTCACAGGCGCGAGTGTGCCGTTTTTGGTAAGTTTTGGTTTATGGCAGGGTTGGTGGCTGGCGGCGCTTGCGTTATTTTGGGGGCTCATCTTGCTTTTTTCTGCCCGACGATCCTAAGAGAGCATTAATCTTGATCCGATAAGAATGGTCGTCAGAAACATTTGAATCGTAGCCCTTCGGTAGTCTGCCGATGCCGGGGAGGGGGGTAGAAAACTCATGGTGCCTCGGGCAAGGCTTTATCCACTGATACTGCTGCACAGTATAGCCTGCCTTATGTTGCTTGGGGTGGTGTGGGCGGCGGTCGATCTTGCCTTGCGGGCGCATCGGGACTATCAGCGGCAAACTGCCGAGACGATGGCCACCACCCTCGCCAGCGTAACCGAGCAGCATCTTCTATCGGCTTTAACGGATATTGACCGGACGAGCCTTGCCCTGCGAAGCGCGTATCTCCGCGATCCTGCGAGTTTTGATCGGTTTTTACGCGATGGCGGCATTCCGCAGTCGATTTTTCCCGCTTTTCAAATTTCCGTCATCAATTCGGCGGGTTTTTTGGCCTATAGCAGCACCCCTTCGACGACCGCCCCCGTCGATTTGCGCGACCGGCTGCATTTTCGCTATCATCTCACCGCGCCGGGGGATGAGCTTTACGTGAGCCGAATTGTTGTGGGCCGGGTTTCGAATACTTTATCGCTCCAGTTCACTCGAAAGATCATTGATCAAGCAGGGGGGTTCAAGGGTGTCATCGTGCTGTCGGTGGCCCATAGTTATTTTACGCAATTCTTGAGAGCCGCCGCGCTTGCGCCGAATGGGATCGTGGCCCTTGTCGGAATGGATGGCTGGGTGCGCGCGCGCGTCAATAGTAACGATGGGAGCGATGCTAATCTTTCGCTGACGATCTTCGAGAACCCGCTGCAAGATACGCCTTTCCTCGATCCGGCGCGCCCCAGCGGGGGCCTCTATCAAGCATCGAGTGCGATGGATGGTATGGGGCGGCTCGGCGCTTACCGTCGGCTTCCTGGCTATCCTTTGGTTGTCTTAGTGATGGTCTCCCATGAGATGATCGAACAGATAACCCAAGGGATTCGCGGGCCTTTGATCGGCGGCGGAATGGTTCTCAGCCTTTTCTTGATCGGGGGCTCTGCTCTTGGGCTACGCCATATTTTGCGGCGCGAAGCCACAATCACCGCGATGATGCAGCGGGAGGCGCAGTTGCGCGATCTTGCCAATAACGATGTTTTGACCGGCATCGCCAATCGTCGCTATTTTCTAGATAGGGCTGGGGTAGAGATTGGGCGGGCGCTGCGGCATCGGCGACCCTTAGCCTTGGCGATGCTCGATCTCGATCACTTTAAACGGATCAACGATCAATTTGGGCATGCGGGCGGCGATGCGGTACTGCAAGAAATAGTGCGGCGGATTCGCGCCCGCCTACGGCGCGAAGATTTGATTGGGCGGTTGGGCGGCGAGGAGTTCGCGATTCTGCTGCCGGAAACCGAGATCGATGGGGCCTTGACCGCGCTCGATCTCATTCGCGATTTGATCGCGGAAACCCCCTTCGTCATGCCAGACGGGCGGCAATCCCCCGTGACGGCAAGCATCGGCGTGGCCGACCTGCGCGCCGACAGCAGCCTCGTGTCCGTTACATTGGAGCAGCTGCTCAAGCGGGCCGACGATGCGCTCTATGCGGCCAAACGGGGCGGGCGCAATCGCGTTATTCTGGATGTCGGCCCGTCGCCGTTTAGCGCACCGTTTTCAACGACGCCCCCCAAGCCCGAGGGGGCGCAGTAAGCGGCGTTTAGCCCTCTTGCTCGGGCTTGCTAATCCGCTCATGGACGAGGTGAACGATTCCGCCCGGTGCGGCAATCCAATAACCTGGAAAATCTTCTGGCAGCGGTTCGATGGCGTCGCAGCGGTCGATCCCTTGGGCTTCCAGCCATTCGCTTGCGGCGTCCGCATCGGAGGTGCGCACTTCCAACCAAGTTTCGGCTTGGCTGAGGCTCGGCACCCGGTCGATCCACAGGCGCATTGAGCCGAATTTGAAGGTAACGCTGGTTTCATCGACCGAAAGTTGCTCGAACCCCAACACATCCCGATAAAAAGCCACCGCCTGCAAAAAATCCCGTGGGGGCATTTTAAGAGCGATGTTGCGGCCGGGGGAAAATTGCGGGCGTTCAGGCCCGTCCAAGCGCGTATCCGCCATAATTATTCACTCTCCGTCCCTAAAAGGATTGCTCACCCCGAGGTCGCTGGGGACATAGTCAAGGCAAGGGGCTCTTGATTTTCCGAAATGACACGGCCCGCCGGAAAGCATGCCATAAATATCGTCTCGCGAACAAGGAAGAGGCCGCGCCGGTTAAAAAAGAAGCGGCGGGGCCTATTTCTGCCCGTCGGCCATCACGCGGTTGCGCCCGGCTTGCTTGGCCTTGTAGAGGGCTTGATCGGCGGCTTTCATCACGGCCTCCCAATCCTCATAGCGCGGTGATTTTTCGGCGGCCCCGATAGAAATGGTGATTGTCACCTGCGTGCCGGAGGCTTTTGCCGCGTCCGGTGTTGGGGCCGATCCATCGGGTTTCGCCTCGGGCCGATCCTTACTGCGAACCGTAAACGGTGTCGCCGCCATCGCCGAACAGACGGCATCGAGATGCGGCAAGGCTTCGCGCAGGCTGCGGTTGGGGAATACGACCGTAAATTCCTCCCCACCGTAGCGGAAATAATGGCCGCCGCCGGTGATGTTGGAAATCACCCGGCCTACCCGGCACAGCACTTGGTCGCCCACGTCGTGCCCGTAGGTATCGTTGAATTTCTTGAAGTGATCGACGTCCAGCATGGCGATGACATAGCGGTCGCCAACGGTCGTCAGCAGGCTTTTCAGCGCGCGGCGGCCGGGCAGGCCGGTGAGTTCGTCGTGAAAGGCAACGCGGTAGGAGTTCTGGATCAGCGCCACGATCAGGGCTGCGCCCGCCGTGCTGAAATAGATGGCGCGGTACACCCGGTTATCGCCCAACGCAATACCGACCATTGCGAGCAGCAGCACTGTGAGAAGGCCGGTTTCGAGCGGGGTGGCTCGACGGCGGAACTGCCACAGCAGGCAGCCGGCGGCAATCACCGTGAAAACCAGGGCTGCATCGGGCAAATGCAGCCGCGTGGCGGCAGTATTCACCAGGAGTGTGCGCACCCACGACGGGGTCGGTTGTCCATTGGCGGCATGGGCCAAGATAATCAGCGCGGGGTAAACGATGAAGGCGACCCGTTCCAACCCTGGCCGGTTGAATAATCCGCGTTCGGGCAAGGTTGCGAGGCACGCGACCATGATCGGCCAGTACCAGGCGGCCCCGAAGCGCAACGTGTCGGCGGTAAAGGGGGCGCGGCCCGTTTGCTCCAGCAGGCCATGAACGGCGGCAAGGGCGACGAAGACCATCACCATATTGCCGACGCGGAACCGCCACGCAATCGCCGCCCCCGCGAGGCACACGAGCCAAGGCAAGGCGGCGAAGAGGCTTCCCCATTCCGGATCGGCCGCTTGCTGGAACAGCAGCGCCGCCAGCAGGGCGGCCCCCGGCAGCGCCAGGAAATCGAGCATGCGACGGAGTGCGGGTGGCACTTGTTCACCTTCGTCCGAACGTGGAAGCGGAAATCAGCTTAACGTTAAATTAGAGCAAATTCCCGCTATTTTTGAAGCGCTGGTGGTGACAGTTTTATTCGTCATCCGGGACGTCGGTTTCGAGCATTCCCAAAGCGCGTTTATACAGATCCAGCAGGGTTTCTTGCTCCTGCCGGTCGATTTCTTCCAGCTTACGCAGGCGACTGATCTGGCGCATGGTTTTAACGTCGAAACCATTACCTTTGGCTTCGGCAAAAACATCCTTAATATCGGCGGCGATGCCGGCCTTTTCTTCTTCCAGCCGTTCAACTCGTTCGATATAGGAACGAAGCTGATCGGCGGCGACGCCTCCAACATCGGTCATGGGTAGTCCTCTAGAGCAAATCCCGAGTGGCTGGAACCAGCCGCGACGACGCATTTGCGTCAAAACCAACAGGCTAGACCGACAGGGCTAGCCTACTTGGGTCGCGACCTTAGCGGGTCGGACGGGGCTTTAGCAAGCCGCTCTGTTCATTCTTCGTCCCCATCGTAGCCGAGGATCGCCTTGTAGAGTTCTGGGCGGCGGTCGCGGAACAGGCCCCAGCCTTGGCGGCGGCGGCGGATGGCGTCGAGATCGAAGGTGGCGGTAATCACGCCTTCCGACTCCCGGTCCATCTCGGCGACAATCGCCCCAGTTTCATCGGCGATGAAGGAGGTGCCGTAGAAGGTAATTTCGCTGGTCGCGCCCACTTCCCGCCCGACGCGGTTGGATGCTACCACGGGAACGATATTCGCGCCCGCGTGCCCCTGCATCACCCGCCGCCAGTGCCCGGCACTATCGTGCGGCGGGGCGGGGGGCGGTTCGGAGCCGATGGCGGTGGGGTAGAGCAGAATTTCCGCGCCCTTTAACGCCATCACCCGCGCGGCTTCCGGGAACCATTGGTCCCAGCAAATGCCAACGCCCACGGCGGCCGCGTCGGTTTCCCACACTTGAAAGCCGGTATCGCCGGGTGAGAAGTAGAATTTCTCCTGATAGCCCGGCCCATCGGGAATATGGGATTTGCGGTAGAGCCCCTGCGGGCTGCCGTCGCCGTCGATCATCAGCAGCGAGTTGAAATAGGCTTTTCCGGCTTCCTCAAAAAAGCTGATCGGCAACACGACGCCCAAATCTTGCGCCAGTTCCATGAAGTGAATGAGCACGGGATTGTCGAGCACGGGCCGTGCCCAATCGAAATAAGCCGGGTCCTGGTCCTTGCACCAATAGGGGCCTTCGAAGAGTTCCGGCAGTAGAATGAGGCGTGCGCCCATGGAGGCGGCCTGCTTCACCATTTCGGTGGCCTTGCCGATATTCTCTTCGGGGGAGCCGCCGCAGGACATTTGCACAGCGGCGACAGTCAGAAGATCTTCACTCATCGGGCCAGCGCTCCGCTCGGCTGTTGTTGGGTAATGCAGTGGATACCGCCGCCGCCCGCCGTGATGGGGAGGGCCGGGCGTTGGAGAATCTTATGGGTGGGGAAGGCTTCTTGCAGCACGCCCCGCGCATAATCATCGGCAGGATCATCGAAGCCGGACATGACGATTCCGCCATTGGCGATGAAGAAATTCGTATAGGAAAGCGTGAGGCGCAGCCCATTGAGGTCGCGCCGACGCGGCTGCGGCAGCGGCATCACGGTCAGGCGGCGGCCCTTGGCGTCGTGCATCTCGGCAAGACGGCGGAAGTTTTCCGCGAAGACGGTGAAGTTGGCGTCGTCCTTATCGCGGCACTCGGTCGCCAGCACCACGCCGGGGGCGGCGAAACAGGCGATTTCGTCGATATGGCCGTTGGTATCGTCGCCCTCATAGCCGCGCCCGAGCCACAGCACGGCCTCCACACCAAGCCAGTCTTTCAGGTTCGCTTCGATTTCGTCGCGGCTCAGCTTGGGGTTCCGGTTGGGGTGCAGCAGGCATTCTTCGGTGGTCAGAACCGTGCCGTCGCCGTCCACATGGATAGCGCCGCCTTCCAGCACGAAGGGGGCGTTGAACCGGCGCGCGCCTAGGCGCTCCAACACCCGGCCCGCAACTTTGGCGTCGTCGGCATAATCCGGGAAATTCTCGCCCCAGCAGTTGAACTGCCAGGAGACGCCCGCAACCGCGCCTTCGCCATTGGTTACGAAGGTCGGGCAGAAGTCGCGCGCCCAACTATCGTTCAGCGGCATCTCCCAGAGTTCGACCTCGCGCGAGAGCAGCTTAGCGGCGACGGCTTTGTCTTCCGGGCGCACCAGCATCGTGACCGGCTCGAACTCGCCGACGGCGTGGGCCACGGCGGCATAGGCGGCGCGGGCGTCGGCAAGCCCGTCCCCCCAAAGTTCGGCGCGGCAGGGGAAAGCCATGAAGCAGCGTTCGTGCGCGGCCCATTCGGCGGGCATGCGGAACCCGGCCTGAGCCGGAACCATGGAATCACTCATCATCGATCCTTAAACGCCCTATTGGGGCAGGGGCTTCGTGCCATAGAGGGTGGTCGTATCGCCGCCCATTTGTATCCAGGAAACATGACGGTTCGCGCTGAGGAACGGCACCAATCGCGCATCGCGGAAGCGAGTATAATAAGGCTCCATCCAGGCGGCCATATAGGGCTGAAACTTAGGCGGCCAGGATTGGGCAATCCCGCGCGCCTTCTGCACGAACGGGCCGGGGTCTTGATAGCCGCGAATGACGAGATCGGCCAAACGGCGCAGGGCGGCCCCTTCGGCGACATAGAGATCCTGGCCATTGCGGCTCAGGGTTTCCGCCGCCAAAACCAACGCACTGAGGGCGATCATATGGGTGTGGCGTAGGCGGCGTTCACGCAACTCCAGCCCCCGAATGAAACCCTGCGCGTCGATCCGGGTCAGGAACTGCTTCAGGCCGACAATCGCCCAGGTCGTCAGGCCGCGATCCTGCGCTACGATCCCCGTTAGCAAAACCGTGGTGAGCGCCCAGGCGCGCGCCTCTTCGCCAATCGCCTGGGCTTCCGGATCGCTCCAACGGTCTTTAACCAGCGTGCCGAGCTTCTGGAACCAGGCCTGTACCGGTTGCACTTTTGCAGGGGACAGGCGCGGTTCGGTCATCACCAGCAGCGCCGCTTGCGCAAGGCCCGCGATGATATTTTCCTGCTGGCGGTCGGCGGCAAGGGTTGACGGGTCGTCCAGCAAGCCATCGTTTTTAGCCCAGTCGTGCAGCCAATCCAGGGCACAATCGGCAATCGTCAGATCGGCGGGGGCGAATTTGAGATAGGAGAGCGCAATCGCCTGCACCCCGCGCGCATAATCTTCCGTTGGTTTAACGGCGGCGCGATGGCGGTTCTGGGCATCGACATCGACAATGCTTTGGCTGGGGTCGGTGAAGAAATCCACCCCTGCGACTTCCCGAATCGTTTCCGGAATCGCGGCGCAAGCGTAAAGACCCGCCGCTCTTGCAACCAAGGTCCGGCGGGCAACAACATCAAGCGGCCCTAACATCCGAGCCGGATCGGCTCCTTGAACCGGCGCTGCGAGAAGGAGGCTAAGCAGAACCCCCGACACCGCGCGCGCCCAAGACGCTTTTAGGCGCTTCATCCCCCCGCAGCCTCCCGCGCCGAGCGCTCTTTCTCCCGGTTTTGCCGGAACATCAGCAGGCCGGAAATGAGAATGCCCGTGGTGACAATCCCGACGATCAGCGTGGCGAGCGCGTTGATTTCGGGGCTCACGCCTAAGCGCACCTTCGAGAAAATCATCATCGGCAAGGTCGAGGAGCCCGGCCCCGAGACGAAACTGGTGATAACGAGATCGTCGAGGCTAATCGTAAACGCCAGCAACCAGCCCGAGACGAGGGCGGGTAGAATCAGCGGCAAGGTGATGAGATAAAACACCTGCCAGGGCCGTGCGCCCAAATCCATCGCCGCTTCTTCGATCGATTGATCCATATCCTTCAGCCGCGCCTGCACGATCACGGCGACGAAGGACAGGGTGAAAGTGATATGGGCGATGGTGATGGTATCCACCCCGCGCCCATTGGGCCAACCGATCATCTGTTCCAGCCCGACGAACAGCAGCAGCGAGGCCAACCCGGTAATCACTTCGGGCATGACGAGCGGCGCGGAGACGAGCCCGGCGAACAAGGTGCGGCCCCAGAAGCTGGGCATCCGCGCGAGGCAATAGCCCGCCAGCGTGCCCAGCACTACGGCCCCGGTCGCGCTCATCGCGGCGATCTTGAGCGAGGTGATAGCGGCCTCAATCATCCGCTCGTTGCGGAAGAGCTCGCCGTACCATTTGGTCGAAAAGCCCGACCAGACCGTGACCAGCCGGTTCTCATTAAACGAATAGAAAATCACCGACAGGATCGGCCCGTAGAGAAAGGCGTAACCCAACCCAAGGAAGGCGAAGAGCGCGACGGGGCGGCGGTTCATGGCTCAGTGCCCCCCGTGGGCGTGCGGGCTACCGCCTTGGCTGCGTTGCAGCAGCATGATCGGGGCGACCAATAGCAGCAGCATGGCAACCGCGACCGCCGAGGCGAGCGGCCAATCGCGGTTACTGAAGAATTCGGCCCACAGCACGTTACCGATCATCAGCGTCTCCGGCCCGCCCAAAAGTTCCGGCACAACGAATTCGCCCACGACCGGAATGAACACCAGCATCGATCCCGCGATGATCCCCGGCAGCGACAGCGGCAGGGTAATCAGACAGAAGGCCCGCAAGGGGCGGCACCCCAAATCGGCGGCGGCTTCGAGCAGCGATAGATCCATCTTCTCCAGGGTCGAGTATAGCGGCAGGATCATAAAGGGCAGGTAGGTGTAGACAATGCCGATATACACCGCCGTTGGCGTGTTCATCAGCGGAATCGGCTCCGAAATCACGCCCAACCATAGCAGCAGATTGTTCAACAAACCGTTATTGTTGAGAATACCCATCCAGGCATAAATGCGGATGAGGAAGCTGGTCCAGAACGGCAGAATCACCATCATCAGCAAAATCGGGCGGATGCCTTTATCGGCCCGCGCCATGGCGTAGGCCATCGGGTAGCCGATGAGCAGGCAGAAGAAGGTGCTGACCGCCGCTGTTTTGAGCGAGTTGAGGTAGGCCACCGCATAGAGATCGTCGCTGAACAGGAACATATAGTTCCCAAGGTTCAGCACCACTTGCAGCGCCTTGTGATCCACCCAATCGATGAGCGGGGTAAAGGGCGGCGTCAGGCTCGTGTCCGCCGTCGACAGGCTGATGGTCAGCACAATCAGGAACGGCACGAGGAAGAAGAAGCCAAGCCAACCGTAGGGAATGGCGATGACGGTGGAGCGGCCCATCAAGCGCCGCAGAAAGCCCGGCGGCGTCATTATTGCGCCAAAACCACGCCGCCATCGGCCGCCCAGCCGATATGCACGCGGTCTTCCCAGGTAAATTCACCTTCGGCCCAGCGGTCGAGGTTCGGCTGCGTCACGCGCACCTGCTTGCCGCCGCCGACTTCGATGAAATAGGTGGAGATGTCACCCAAATAGACGATCTGCTTGATGACGCCCTGCATCTGGTTCGGCAAATCGGCCAGCGGCGTCCGGCTCATGCGGATCTTCTCCGGGCGCACCGCCACGGAAAACGCCATACCGACCGTGCCGGTGATGCCGTGGCCGACGTGGATGCGGCCACCGAAATCCGGGCAATCCAACTCGGCCCGGTCGGGCTCATCCACCGCGAGCGTCGCTTCGAACAGGTTCACCGAGCCGATGAAATTGGCGACGAAGCGATTGTTCGGAAACTCATAAATCTCGGCGGGGGTGCCCAACTGCTGAATACGGCCCCGGTCCATCACCGAGATTCTATCGGCGAGCGTCATCGCCTCTTCCTGATCGTGGGTGACGATGACGAAGGTAATGCCGACTTTGCTTTGAATGTTCAGCAACTCAAGCTGCGTCTGTTCGCGCAGTTTTTTGTCGAGTGCGCCCAGGGGCTCATCCAGCAGCAGCACTTTCGGGCGCTTGATGAGGCTGCGGGCGAGGGCCACGCGCTGGCGTTGGCCGCCGGAAAGCTGGTGCGGGCGGCGCTTGGCGAAGCTGCCCATCTG